>JAZQPN010000253.1:0-3841 GCA_045628585.1 Bacteroidales bacterium
ATTGACCGATGCACGCTGCCAGCAGATTTTCACCAAAAACATCGTACCTTACTTCAAGGCTGACGACTACGAAGGTGGACTTTGCGCTGGTGTTGCCGAAATTGTGAGCATTTATGATGGCATTATTCCTACGGGATTGGTTACCACTACGCCTAACTACGATTCGGATGATGATGCCTCGGGCTGGTCCAGGTCGGTTCTTGTCATTTTGACAGGTCTGTTGTCCTTGATTGCACTGTTTCCGCTTATCAACAATAAAGGCGCACATACTACAACGGGCCAGACTCTATTTTTTGACAAGACCATTGATGGCATTCCGTACTACAACCAGCAACCTCTCGCATGGACAGGTAATGCTTGGGAAGGCAAAGGGTGTCTTCGGGCCATTCTTGTCGGATTGTCGTTGTCCTTATGGGTTGTAATCGCCCCAATGTTTGTCAGTGCAGACAGCTCGCATTATGATTTGCTTTGCCTGCTTCTGACCATCTTTCTGTATCTTACATGGATGTGCGTACATCATAATGTAAAGACCTTGAATTTGGCTCAAAAACTGGCACTTGAATCCTCAGATCCAAAATCGGTTTATCAAAAGGCCTACGACTATTCGTTGACCAGGACAACTTTAAAACTTGCGCCGTGGATAGCATTTTTCTTCCGCAGGAAATATGAGAAACTGATTAATGAAAGCGAGAGTTGCTGCTGTCCAGAATGTCATACGGTGATGTCGGATTATGGAGGCGTTTCGTTTTCTGAAAATCAAATGCTGGAAACACGACTTGAATCAAAGATTTATCGGCCTTTGAGATGCAGCAACGGACACATTTTTGTGGCGGCTTCCAAAGGAAAACACAATGGCGATTATTCGGTGTGCGACAGCTGTGGGACATGCGCCGTGAAGGTTAAGAGAACCAAGATAATAACGAAAGCGACCACTACGAGTGAAGGAATTAAGGAACAGGAATCCAAGTGCCTGTTCTGCGGAAAGGAATCAGTATCACAGTCTGCAATTCCGAAAGACACTTCTTATGACGGTGGATACGGTGGCGGATACAGCGGCGGAAGCAGTTCATCCTCATCGTCATACGGCGGCGGTCATTCGTCGGGAGGATCGTTTGGCGGCGGTCATAGCGGTGGCGGCGGCTACACAGGGAGTTGGTAACACTTGTTTTTCACTCAATAAGCTGTCGCATAATCGGCAGCTTTTATTATTTTTGCCGCATGAAAGCTAACACAATAGGAAATGTTTTCACTTTGACCACTTTTGGAGAATCGCACGGAGCGGCCATCGGCGGCGTGATTGACGGTTGCCCATCCCAACTGAAGATTGATTTCGGCCTGATTGAAAGCGAACTGAAACGTAGGTCGACTGCGCAGACGCAAACCGATTCGCAACGCAAGGAAGCCGACAAGGTGGAGTTCCTTTCCGGCATACTTGATGGCGTCACTTTGGGCACACCGATTGCATTTATGGTCAAAAATACAGACTACAAGCCGTCGGATTATGACGAACTGAAAGATGTCTATCGGCCTTCACATGCCGATTTCACTTATCAGCAGAAATACGGTATCCGCGACTGGCGTGGCGGTGGCCGTGCTTCGGCACGTTGTACCTTGCCCATTGTGGTTGCCGGCGCAATCGCAAAACAATTGCTGTTGGATGAGAAAATCACCATTCATGCGGAAATTGCCTCAATGGGTGATGTGGAGCAGGCAAGAAAAGATGGCGATTCGGTTGGCGGCATAATTCATTGTGATATAATGAATTTGCCTGCCGGTTTGGGCGAACCGATGTTCCATAAGTTTCAGGCTGATTTGGCGGCGGCCATGTTCTGTCTTCCTGCCGTGAAAGGTTTCGAGTATGGCGATGGCTTTGCCATGGCAGCGATGAAAGGCTCGGAATGTAACGATGTTTTTGTATGCGAGAATGGAAAAATCCATGCGGCAACCAATCATTCTGGCGGCATTCAGGGCGGCATCACGAATGGCGAAACGGTGAGTCTCAATGTGTCTTTCAAGCCGATTCCTTCCATTGCTTTGCCGCAACAAACCGTGAATGAGGCAGGGGAGGACTGCACCTTATTAATAAAAGGTCGTCATGACGTGTGTGCCGTACCAAGAGCCGTTGTTTTGGTTGAGGCTTTGGCAGCTATGGTTTCCGTTGACCATTTGCTGCTTTTAAAGAGAAATTCTCATTGAGTTTCTATCATTTTGTTTTATAACGTTTTGCAATATAAATTTACAAAAGTGTATTTTTTATGGCTAAAATTTCTTGCAAAAGTGTATTTTTGCAGGGGTAAAAACCTTGCAAAAGTGTAAATCATGTTAGTCAGAAAGATTCAAAACATTATAGAAGAGCATTTTAGGAATAATCCGAATAAAATTCTTATCATTGACGGAGCACGTCAGATTGGAAAATCTTATATCATCCGTTTTGTCGGAAAGCAAATGTTTGAGAATTTTATTGAAATTAATATGCTGGATGACAAACGTGAGAAACGTCGTTTTGAACATGTTTCTTCTGTTGATGATTTTTATATGAGTCTTAGCGCCGTTGCAGGCAATTTGATGAAAGATAAGGAGAACACTTTAGTCTTTATTGATGAAATTCAGGCATATCCGCAGTTGTTGACATTGCTGAAATTTTTGCAAGATGACGGTCGTTTTACCTATATTGCCAGTGGTTCGCAATTGGGGATCGCTCTGCACGAAACGCTTTCCGTACCGGGAGGCCGTATTCGGATTGAACACATGTATCCTCTTGATTTTGAAGAATTTCTTTGGGCAAATGATTTTGGTACGGAAGCAGTTTCCTTTATCAAAAAGAGGTTTGATTTATGCGAAGGTCTTGATGAAACTACGCATCGCATATTGCTTGACTTATTTCGAAAATATCTTTTGATTGGAGGTCTGCCTGACGCGGTGAATAAGTTTGTGGAAACTCATAACATAGTGTTGGTAAGGGAAATACATGAACAGATTCGGCAATTGTATGAAGAAGATGCTTCGCAATACGACAAAGAGCATAAACTAAGCATCAAACGTATCTATCAGCTTTTGCCATCGTATCTTGAAAACCGCAAGAAAAGGGTTGTCTTTAATGCCATTGAAGGAACGAAGGGGAAACGGAATTCCGATTATCTGGAGGAATTTGAGTATTTGGTTTCGTCAGGCATTGCGCTTGAGGTGAAGGCTATTTCCAATCCATCGTTTCCTTTGGTTTCGTCTTGCCAGAAGAATTTGTTGAAATTGTATTTAAATGATGTCGGATTGTTGACAAATGTAATGTATAGATACAATATTGATTCCATTATGCGCGATGAAACAAGTGTCAATTTAGGCTCGGTATATGAATCGGTTGTGGCATCCGAATTGCGTGCTCATGGTTATGACTTGTATTATTATGACAACCGCAGCAAAGGTGAGGTCGATTTTCTAATTGATGATTTTGATTCGCTTTCTGCCGTACCAGTCGAAGTAAAATCGGGCAAGGATTATACCATTCACCGTGCTTTGGATCGGTTTGTCTCTAACGAAGATTATCATATTCGGAAGGCATTGGTTTTAAGTAACGGACAGGAAATCCGTGTGGAAGGGAAAATGCTTTATCTTCCGATTTATTATGTCATGTTTCTGAGGCCGAGTTCGCCAAAGCAAGTGATTCTGTGAAGTCTGGTTTTTTATGCTATATGTTATGGTAGTAAAAGAGGGTGACTAAAAAGTTTAGTCATCCTCTTTTTTGTTTTCGCGGCCATTGCCATGATTCTGTTATTGACAGCTATCGTGCAAAAAAAAATGGCTATTATTTTGAAAAACAAATAAATAGCCATTGTTATTTGACGGG
>JAZQPN010000254.1:0-2046 GCA_045628585.1 Bacteroidales bacterium
TCGGTATAATAGCGTGGTGGTCAGTGACTTTGCTACTATCGAACACTTTCTTCGACTTGGGCAATTTCTTTCCCGCCAATGGTGCCGTCAATTCCGAATACGAATGAAGCCTTTGCAGAATGTCCGGACATTTCGGATAAAAGTCATCACTCAAATAAGTGGTATCGACACGCGGATAAGTGGTGTATTTCTTTTCGTAAAGGCTTTGGATGGTCTGCAAGGTCTGGTCGGCACTGAAACCGTATTTCTTGTTACATTCCACTTGCAGCGAGGTCAAGTCGAACAAGCGCGGCGGCGCTTCCTTGCCTTCCTTTTGAGAGATGTCGGTGACTATAAAATCTTTTCCCTGAACGGCTTGCAAATCTTTCTGGCCTTCTTCAACCGAGCCGTATTTGCCTTTTGTGGCAGTGAAAACCGTATCGCGGTAAATGGTCGACAACACCCAATAGGCTTCCGGCTTGAAATTCTGGATTTCCCAATAGCGGTTCACAATCAAGGCCAAAGTCGGGGTCTGCACACGGCCAATGGAAAGAACCTGACGGTTCTGACCATATTTTAAGGTGTAAAGGCGCGTTGCGTTCATGCCCAAGAGCCAGTCGCCGATGGCGCGCGAGAGTCCGGCTTCATAAAGCCGTTGGTAATCCGCTTGCGGTTTCAGGTTTTTAAATCCCTCACGGATTGCCTCTTCTGTCAACGATGATATCCAAAGGCGCTGCACGGGGCATTTTGCATTGGCTTTCTGCATCACCCAGCGCTGAATCAGTTCGCCTTCTTGTCCGGCATCACCGCAATTGATGATGCTGTCGGCCTTTTGAAACAGGTTTTCAATGATTTTGAACTGCTTTTCAACGCCTTTGTCGGCAATCAGCTTGATGCCAAAACGCGGCGGAATCATCGGCAGGCGCATCATCGTCCACGCTTTCCACATCGGCGTGTAGTCGTGCGGTTCCTTCAAGGTGCAGAGGTGGCCGAAAGTCCAAGTCACCTGATAGCCATTGCCTTCCATATAACCTTCGTGGGCGGTGTTGGCGCCAATCACCTTGGCAATATCTTTCGCCACGCTGGGCTTTTCGGCAATGCAGACTATCATTTTTCCTTGAAATTTGCTGCAAAAATACCACTTTTAAAAATATCATTCAGGCAATGCGCCATTTTTCTTATTTTTGCCAAAAATTGAGTCCAATGAAAAAGCATTTTCTCTTTATCCTATTCATTATCAGTGCCATTGCCGCACAAGCGCAATACCGCCTCACCTACACTTCCTACGCCAAAGGCGTTGAAAACGGCGAAAAATCCATCACGCAAATCCTGCAATCGGGCAATTGCATCGAGATTAAGAGCCTCAGCGACAAGGTGCAAAATCCAATTCCTGGCTATGCCGAAAGCGTGACCTACGTCGATTTCTCCATTGATTCGGTCTACACCTTATTACAATACACCGACAGCATTTATTCGAGCTGCTATCATCTTGATTCAACCGATTTTAGCAACGAAGGGAAAGAAAACGTTTTAGGCTACTCCTGCACGAAATACAAGACCAGCATCAACTCCAACACCATTGAAATCTGGATGACCGAAAAGTTCGGTTTCGATGCCACGCCCATGCCGGGTTGGGGGAAACTGAATGGTGTCATGGTGCGTTGTGCGCGAAACGGTTCCTATCTGACCGATCTCACGGAAATCAAGAAGGATAAAGCCATTGCAAAAACGCTGTTGCCTTCCGAAATGGGCAAACGCATCAGCGGACGGCAAATGAGCCAAATCCGCAAGGACAGGCTCGTGATGCGCTTTCCGATTTTCAACGATGACCAAATCAATTTTGCTGAGTATGAGAATTTTAAAGAAGAATTGCCTTTTGATACAACCATTCATTTTTCAAGCGGCTCGGTGATTGTAAAACGGGTAAAACTTCCTGAAATTCCAGAGCATTACCAACTGTTTGCCGACATCAGGCAACGCTCCAATGGCGATGCCTACGACCGCACCGCATCGGTTTTCATTATCCCGACCGACAAGGCCAAAAGCCTGCTGGATGGTTTGCAAAAC
>JAZQPN010000255.1:0-2385 GCA_045628585.1 Bacteroidales bacterium
CAGTTTCGCCTCTTTGTTGGCCGAAGTCGTCACGAACGACTTATTCATTTTTTCGTTCTTCACGATGTAATCTTCAAGCAGATCCGATTCTTTTGGCGGATGGTTTTTCACCAAAGCGAGATAAGTCTTGTGAAAATCGCGATCCTTCACCTTTTCCGTCATGCGTGAGAGTGCCTTGCTCGTCTTAGCGAACACCACGGCACCGCTGACGGGGCGGTCGATGCGATGCACCAAACCCGCAAAAACATTGCCTGGCTTGTTGTATTTCACCTTGATATATTCCTTCACATCGTCAAGCAGGCAGATGTCGCCCGTCTTGTCGCCTTGCACGATTTCGGATGGTAGTTTATTGACTATTAGCAGATGATTGTCTTCATATAGGATGCGGTCGGATATTGTCTTCATATAGATTCAGTTTTATTCGTTCACCTCCACGATCACCCCACTGCCAATGACGTATGGTTCTGTCTCATGATAGATAACCCCAAACTGTCCGGGGGCGACGCCTGAAATAGCGACATCAGAAATGATATCGACACCTCTGTCGGTGAGATGTATCGTGCCCAAAGTGAATTCCGGCTGATGACGAATTTTGAAACGCACGCGCTGACCTTCCGAAAAACTCAATGTCGGATTCATCAACAGCATGTCGCTGAGCGGAATAAGTGTCGTGTATTGCGCAATCGGGTCGTAGCCTTGCGACACATATACGATGTTGTTCGGAATGTCTTTCTTCACAACAAACCAAGGTCCGCCGCCCAGGCCAAGGCCTTTCCTCTGGCCAATGGTATGGAACCAAAAGCCCTTGTGACGGCCAAGTTTCTTGCCTGTTTCCAATTCGACGATATCGCCCGGCATTTCGCCCAAATATTCACGGATATAATCATTGTAGTTGATTTTCCCCAAGAAGCAAATCCCCTGACTATCATGTCTTTCAGCACTCGGTAACTTATACTGAGCCGCCAAACGGCGCACTTCGGGTTTCACAATGTCGCCGATAGGGAAAATCACTTTTGAGAGTTGCGCGTAGGTGATGCGGCCCAAGAAATAGGTCTGGTCCTTGAAAGTGTCGGCAGCCGTTCCCAACCAAAAGCCTTGCTCGTTTTCCCACGAGCGGGCATAGTGTCCCGTGGCAATCTTATCGAAATTGTGGCCTTCCTTTTCCTCGAAAGCACCCAACTTAATCCAGCGGTTGCACATAACATCGGGATTGGGCGTCAGGCCTTTGCGCACCATCTCCATGGTGTATTTGCCGACGGTTTCGAAATACTCGTGCTGCAAGTCGACAATATCGAATTTACAACCGTATTTCTTTGCAATATAAGTAGTTATCTCAATATCTTCTTCCGATGGGCAGCTCGACAAATCCTCCTTGCCTTCCATGCCAATCTTAATGTAGAAAATGTGCGGGTCGTAGCCCTGCTCCTTGAGGATAGGCACCACCACAGAACTATCTACGCCACCCGAAACTAATGCTGCTATATTCATTTGTTACCGTATTTTTTCCAATCAAAAATTCTCACTTCTTCTGCTATCTTTTCCTTCACCGTTTCCCAATCAACAATATCAAACATTTTTGGAGTTTCTTGATTCTCAGCATCTTCAAAATATGTCAAAGCCATTCGTGTTCTGAACATCGAATATTGAGGATATTTTTGTGTATAAAAACCAAGAATTTCGGCGAAGGAATAATGTTGCAAAAGGAAATACAAATCAATGAAATCTTTTTTTGAGCCTCTTCCTTCTATCGCACTGATTTTCATTGCGGCGATGTCTTTGGGCGAAGCCAAACACAAACCATCCTCAAAAATTGCATCAGGTTTCAGGAGTTCCAAGGTGTGGGGTGCGATTGTGCAATATGATAACATCTGTAGTCCTCCTTTTTTGTGTCGGAAATGAAGCATAAAAACGACAGCGCGACAGGGTCTAAGGTTCTAAAATTCATTGCGTATGCAACGATTTTGTCTATTCCGAAATGATCTTCGATGATGAACCAATCTTTCATGCTGCCATATTCCAGCACACGCTGAATAATCCACGAGGCACTTCTGTCAATGTCAAAATGCTGGGTGTCAATATCCCAAAACAAATGTTGATTTAAGCCATATAGATTTGAATTTTGTGCCATTAGCATGAAATTTCCTGCAAAATTACTCAGATTTTCAGAACAATGAAATGTTGATGCAGATAAATTCGTTTTGCAGGGACGCACCCGTATGTCCGAAAACGAAAAAAGGCGACCCGAACCGAGCCCAAATATTGAATTTCCGTTTTCTTATTCCACCACAACCTTCTGTGGCTTGTTTCCATTCACCTGCACGATATATATTCCCGCAGGCAGTTTCACGGCCATTTCGCCCTTCAATTCTTCCTTGCGGACGACTT
>JAZQPN010000256.1:0-49664 GCA_045628585.1 Bacteroidales bacterium
GCTCCGCTATGCTTCGGACTGCACGGCAAATGTAGGTAAATGATTCCCTCGGCGCTCTTTTTTACAAAACAAAATTTTCCTGCAATTTGACCTATAGAAGCATAACTGCTATTTTTTTCCTGCAATTTGACCTATACGCCAGTTTTTTTGCAGAATATTTTCGAATGGTTTTCTTACTAAAACAATGTTCAGAAAACGACGATTTTCTGCATCCTATCACCCATTCTCACCACATAAACGCCAGTGCTCAGATTAAGCGGTTGGTTGCAACTGCCCTTCACTGAGTGATTGCTGACGATGTGTCCAGTCATGTCTATGATTTGCAGGGCACTTTCGCCTTCGATGAACGGAATCACCAGACGTCCGTCAGCGAAATAACAGAAATTGCCAGCAGAGGTTTCGTCATCGTGGTGCAACTGATACACCAATTTGAAACGCGCTGCATAATCAGATGGTTTGGCAGTGAATATGCAGTTCGCAGAGTTTGCCGAAGCGACCATCAAATCAAGATCCTCACCCGTCAGGTTATCCACCAGATGCAGATAATCGAATTCGATGCCATTATTAGCAACGCTGATGGTATATTTTCCATTTTCGGATGATTGGAAAAACACAGGGATTTCACCTACAGTTTCATCGGCTGCATAATGCGCAATGGCATAATTCTTGGCATTTTGACGCAGATACAGCATCGGTGCATCGCCGAAATGAGCGATTTTGTTCAGGCCAATGCCTTCATTGAAATATACGAATGCCTTGTCGCAGCCTTGTTCGCCTTCAACCGCAATGGCAAGGCGGCCTTCAGCTTTCGCACCGCGCGATGACGACGCTGCCACACCATTGATAGTCAAATCGCCTGCTACGGAAGTCTGGATGAGGATGCCTTGGCATGGAGCAATCAGGTCATCATCGGTATGGGTTTCCCAGATGCCGCTGTGGGTCAAAGTATAATAGCCCGTGGCGAGACGTGCATCATCGATGGCGCCATCACTGCCCTTCTTGATGTTGTGCGCGTATGGATTGCCCACCAGGGCGAAGCCTTTCAGGTCGTCGGGACGGGAATCAGTATAAGTCATTGCGTATGTTGCAGTTTCCGTGTTCAGCGTTCCTTTTAGATTGACACACAAATCGTTGCTGTTGGCGTAGAGATAGCCGCGACCGCTTTCAAAACCAGTGAAATTGTTTTCAGGATTCTTGTAGTTGCGCCATTCCTTGGTGACAACGGTTTCACGGAAAAAGAACAAGTCGAAATCGGGCGACAGCAGGTTGCTCGACGAGGCGATTTCGCCCGTCACAGGCGAAGCTATGGTGTACCAGCCGTTTTTTTCCATTGCATCGGCATAAGCCAAAATGTTTTTCTGAACGGTAACCTGGACATCAGGCGAAGAACAAATCAACTGTGCGCCGTCTTCAATGATGAGATTGGAAGGATTCACCGTACTTAAACTTCCGATTTCCAGCACACTGCCAGATTCCACGACATACATCTTTGCCGCATCGGTCACAGTCAGTTCATCCATAATGCCGCTAATGACTTCGCATTGTGCGAAAAGAAAAAGCGTGTTTTCCGTCTGACTGCAATAAAACGAATCCTTGACTTCATCATAATACAGATAAAACGTATTCCCTTCCACAACGGTGCTAGTCCTGACTCCACCCGAAGGAGCGACCTCGATATCCCAGTTTGCAGGCGCACCGCCAAGCAAAATATTGCCAGACACATTCACCGACAGACCGCTACCATTGACATCATCAAACAATGTCCAGGCATCTCCGTTTTCATTCAAGGTGAACTGATACGGCATATCGACGACCGTAGGATTAAAAGCAATGCCCTGTTCTGTCTTTTGATTGGCGAACACAGCATCGACTGCTGCACGGACTTCATTCTCGGCATCTTGGCAGCCCATCAGTTTTCCAGATCCATCGCAGGCATTGCCTATCACGAACTGGCGGCCTGGGACTAACATCCCTGCATCGCTTACGAGCTTGAAGCACTTGGTCTGTCCCGACGTTTCAAAATAGACAATGAAAGGATCAAAAATATCACCATAGTTATCACCTTCGTGAAAAGAAATTGTGGTAATGCAATTCAGTTCCAATTCCTTGCCAGCAGTATGGTCGTACAAGCGGAAAGTCACAATGTCGCCATCAAATCCAGAAATGACAGGGCCTGCCCAGTAATGCTGCGGGAACACCGACGGTGGCATCTGGAAGAAGGAACAACCACGACAGATGTCGCCTGTGAAGGCGCCCAGTTCCAAATCGGGACGTTCCTGCTGCACACCATCAATGAAAACCACAATGGTAGCTGAAATGGGATTTGTGCCCGAACCGACTGGGAAATAATGTTTTACATAAGGATCTTGTGCTTGCGCCTTAAAAGGAATGACAGCCAGAAGCACTAATAATAAAACTACTTTCTTAACTATATTCATTGTCTTTGTCCGTTAAATAATAATAATCTTTTTCGTCAATACTTCGCCCGTCCCCATCGTAATGACAACCGTATAAGTGCCAGTTGTACGAATCGGATCCAGTTCTATTGGGAAACGGTGTGGCTTGAATGACTGAACGAGAACGCCATTCAAGTTATAGACTTCGACCTTGAGGCCGCGTTTCTGCTCCACACTGAAAGGATAAAACAAAGTGACTTTATCACTTCTATTGGCTGGTACTGGGCTAACTATCAATTCATTCTGCATTTCATAACTGTTTATCTTGTAAGTGACAATGCTATCGCAACCGTATTCGGTCACAAAATGCAAGACATAATCGCCTGGGCCGTCGAACACAATACTGTCAAGCTCGAATGGGAAATCCAAGGCTATGGCTTCCTTCTGGTATTCGTAGGAAGGATTGACTGTCAACTGCAGTTTTACAATGCTATCATTTCCATTGTCATTGGTCAGTTCACGGAAATAGCTACCAGTCTCATTGGCACGGAAACCATTTTCGAGATAATAATTGCCTTGGCAAATCTCAGCCTCGATCAAATAATCGTAATAGGTGTCAAATTTGAAGATATAAGGATTATCCATCGATCCGAATGTGGAATTCGGGGTAAAGACAACCTTTTGGTCAGTCAACACACGTCTTTCCTTACCCCGTTGATGATCATAGAGGCGGAAAGTAATGGCGTCACCTTCTAATCCACTGACATTCAAAAAGATTCGATAGGAATCAAGAGATTCTATGTAGATAGCACGTCCACTGCCACGTTTTTCAGCCTGACAAAATGCACCGACTTCAAGGGTATCCGAATAAATCAAGCGGTCGTCGAGTTGAATCATACCGACAAAAGTGATGTTTTCTGCAAAACGATGCTCATCAGATTTCCAATAAATTTCCGGCAAAGGCAAAGGTTCGCCGAAGCTGCGCGTCTGGTGCTGATATGTCAATACTATGTCATCTGCATTTTTCGACATATACATATAGCCATTGCCAGGCTGCATCATGCTCAAGGTGCCATACCAACAGCCCAACGATTCGTAATAGTAAGCGAACTGATTCTGCGATTTCAAGATACTTCCGTCGGCGGGTGTCACATTCAACCCCGACATGGCGGTTGACACAGGGACCTGATAAGCCGATGGATACGATATCCAGTTCCAGCCTGGACTTAACGGGATGTCGACATCCTGGCTGTCGACATAACAGCCAGTCAAATCAACCCGCTGGTGATCTGACACATTAATCATATACATCGAAATGTTGTCGATTTCCGACAGATTGCCATACCAGTCTTCGCCACTACGCTGAACGAACTGTTGCTTGGACTTGATAAGCATGCCGTTTTCGCCCAACGCGTTTTCGAGGTTTTCCAAGCCACGGCCATTGCTTTGATCGATGTAGGTGGAATACCATCCCCATCCGGCAGCGAGGTCGTTGGATTGCGTGCCGTAGTCAGGATTGAGGCGAATGTTGACCGTAATCGTACTGTCGCAGCTGAAACGGTTTAGATAATGCCGTTGGAAAGTAGTGTCACATGAGAAAGGCCAACTGTTATAGATGAAAGGCAAATCCGTTGGACACACCAAATAGTTTTCCTCTAATGCATAAGCAGGATGTACCGTCAAAGTGAGGCGTGCAGTATCCATGCAACGGTCAACGTTTTCCGTGTATTTTTCCAGATTCAGAACGATATTGTCATGCATATCCCAGCCCTGAGTAAGGGAGGATATGCTGTCGGCAGTGAGTCCGAAACCATTTTCCAAATAGTCGTCCCCAAAGCATATAGCATCATCGTAATAACTCGTTATTGGCTTAACGGCCTTGGAGATGCGCAAGCACACCACGCTATCGCAGCCCAAAGACGTGCTCAGCGTATCGTAAAAGACACCTTCATCGAAAAGGTAACTGCCGCCAAACATAACGCTTTCGCCTGGGCAAAGACGTGCATAAATCATTGTCGGTTCTGGCTTCTCGGCAGGAGTGGCCGTCAGAACGAAATCCTTATCCAGATAGGAGTTCGTGATATCGGTGCTTCGCACACGAATAGTGAACGAATAGTTGCCCCGGCAGCGGAAGTCGTAATCGGTCACAAGGCGGTTGTCCTCAATGCGGAACAAATTGTTGTCGTTGTCACGGCTATTGACCAATGAATATGTGAAGATGTCGGTATTCTGGTCGTCGAAAGTCGTAAACTCACCAATTAAGGTGCCGATAGCATCGTTTTCGGCAAAAACCGAATTGGAAAGCGTGATGTCGTATGGCGGTTTGCCTAATGAGTAATATAGTTCGGCAACGGTTTTGAAAGCCTCGCGATTTCCGACGTTATCAATGGCAAGTCCGATGAACTCGAAATTGGTGCCGCCCGTCAGCGAATAGTAGAAAACGCTATCGGCGAAGACATTGGACACTAACTGATAGCCGGCATAATCGATGTTGGCATACAATTCGATATATTTGACACCCGAACCTCCGGTATCGTCAAGAGCGTCGAAACCAATGGTCAGCGATTTGGTCAGGAAAGCTCCCGTCGTGTCGCAAACAATGGCTGAAGTTGGCGCCACGACATCGAATGTGTTGACATAGGTGTTAGTAGGCACGACTTCGTTTTCATCGAAGATGATTTGTGCTTGTTCAGCGACAGTGTCGCCAGTGTGCAGGCCTGTGGCAGGCATGATGTTGAAAGTCACATAGCCTTCGCCGTTGCCAATCAAGGTATCGTTGACAGGCAGGAATCCGATACTGTCAATTGGGGCAAGACCAGTAGCGGGATCAATGGACTGGAAAATCCAGAAAGCCTCGTCCGCGTCAACATCGATGCCAGCAGTGACATCGAGCCATACGCCGAGCGAGTCGGCCAAATCGATGCGCTGGTTGTAGTTGTTGGCAAGAGGCGGGATCTCGAAAGTATATTCGCCGAAGCCGAAGTTGCCCAGGCGGAAGCTGTTGCGGACGGCGTTGGGGTGAATCGGGCAAGTCACCTTGACGCGAGCAGCGGCAGCGGTGGCAAATTCGGGATCGTTCTCGAAGCGGATGGTGTAATTCATCTTGTCGCTGGCATTGACGAACTTTTCATCGCCGAAACCATCAGGGCCGAAGATTTCGTTGGGGTCGTTGGAGCACCACAGCGGCCTTTCATAGAGCTGCTTTGTGACTTCCTTGAATAATTCGCCACGCTCCCCTTCATCTGATTTCTTGTAAATACGATATGTGATTTCGTCAGTGACGTTTTTACCGAGAGCCATCCGCTGCAAACCGTGGCTGTATTGTTCATTGTACAAATCATAGTGCCACATCATCGTTTCGTAGGCGCCAAAACCACCCATGTACGGATTATAGGCTTCATACGGGTCGAACTGATGAATTGTTGGCGTAAACAGTTTACCTATGGGCGTTTCCCATTCATCTGTAAAATGGCTCACCGCCTCATCATATTCGGAATATGGATGGTATAGATTATCGCCATAATCAATGGCCAGCTGTGAATAAAACTCACCATAAATGTTGTTGCTATAAAGAGTGATGCCAGGAGTGACGGAAAGATCCATGGATGCCGTTGAAATCTTGAATGTTTTACTAAAGATGTATTTCGTATCATCCCAATTACATCTTGGATAAATTTTAAATTCATAATCGCCCGCACAAAGATTTTCAAAATAAAACACATTTTCAGGGTCGACATGCGTGATTGTTTCGTTTTCAGACACATTGGTCAACTCAACCTTGTACCATTTATTCAAATCATCTATCGGACAAGAAGCGCAAGTATCGTAATCATATACACTCGGATGAGTGATGGTCAATGTTCCATCACACGCACCTTCCAAAGATTCATTAGTCCAATCGAAAGTAAATTCTTCCAAATCCTCTCTTGTCTTCATGAAAAACTGATTAATAGATGTCTCAATATCCGGACACTCAGGATCGCTGACCGTATAGTGCCGAATCACCAAATATCCATTCTGAGTTGATTCATCGCTAACAGCCAGTGACAAATTAGACGCATTGCAAGTATAATCAATGAAAACACCGTGATTTTGCAATTCGGCAACAGTCCTGTAGGCAGCTGGCAAATTATCTTTGAAGATTTCACCCTTGAGGGATCCCAAAAGTTTCAGTTTTTTGTTAAGCCGGATATATTCATGAATTGTTCCCAGATCACCACGACCCACGAGGGCAAGACACTTATCCGTGATGGTGTATGCGCGGTCGAAAATGGTAAAACAGCCAGCAGGCTCGCCCCACACCTCTGTAGTAACGGAGAGTTCCAGCTGCTCATCCTTTCCACAGGAAGAAACGATTTCAAATCCTTTTGCCCGCAAACCATCTATCGTCAACTCATCTGGCAAATCTTCTTTGAAACAACCTGTCAATTCCGTATCGAAAGAACCAGAAACAGTGGGCTCATTAGATTCATCATAAGTCAAAACCGTAATGTTTTCGTGGAAAGTACATACTGTGGTAATATCCTCACAACGAAGCAGAACTACGTATTCCCTCTGGAAGCGGAAAGAGCAGTCGTTTTCTTCCAAAGGGGAATTTGTGTAATGAGCAGAAACAGGATTACCATTACAATTGTATTGTGCAATCAGATCATCAATTTCGGAATAGCCGCGAAGGTATGTCAATATGGCTTCCGTATTGTTTTCAGGGTCGAAAGCATTAAATGACGTTTCACAGCTGGTTTCAAAACGGTCCATGATGTCAAAAGTCCACTCAACTACTTGACCGTAAGATTGAACAAATAGTAGTTGTAGTCCTACCAGCAAAAACAAGCATCGTCTATTCATAAACATTCAGTTTTAATCATTAACACTAAAAATCTTGACATGCATCCCCCACTCCATTGCAATCTTCGTCTTCCTGGCCTGGGTTGAATACGTCAGGACAATTATCCCACATATCGGGGACGCCGTCACCATCCTGATCTTCGTCGCACACATCGCCGATGCCATCGTAATCTGAATCCAACTGATCCGGATTTGCATTCAGTGGGCAATTGTCGCAAGCATCTCCATATCCATCATTATCACTATCAACCTGATTCGGATTGTTGATAAAGGGACAATTATCCAGTTCATTAGGCCAGCCGTCACCATCCATATCGGGATCCAGTTCATTAAGCAAGCCGTCACCATCAATATCAGGATCACACACGACGCCAGTATAGATCAAATTAATAACAAGACTGTCTCCGACATAAGTACTATCATACTCTATCACATAATCATTGGACGGATCGAACTGATAAGGGCAATAGTCACACACGTCGCCAACACCGTCATTATCGGCATCAGCCTGGTCTGGATTGTAAGTATCCATGCAGTTGTCACAATGGTTGCCTACACCATCCTGATCAACATCCTGTTGTCCTGGATTCGGAAAAGTAGGGCAGTTGTCACATTCATCTCCATAGCCGTCAGCATCAGTGTCTTTTTGCAACGGATTGTATATGCACGGACAGTTGTCATTCCAGTTGCTTATTCCGTCACCGTCCATGTCATCATCGACGAGCAAGGTAGATGCGCTGTAATTCGGCAGATATAAATATAGGTTGGTCAACACAGAGGAACTGTCTACAGAAGCTGCCATGCGCCAATTGCCATCAACTTCCTCAAATGAATAATATGTGTTGCATAAAACTGTATTGTCATGGTAGGCATCAACAAAAACGAAAAATCGTTCGCCTTGATGGAAGCCAAGCAACACATCGAATTTGTTGATGTCGTGAATCATGCCGTGCCATTTCTGATATAAGCTGTCAACAGCCAGGATTTCGGCAATTGCCGATGCATCCTGCTGACGGTACAGTTCACTCACCTGACGAGGATTTTCGCCACCATAAAACTTCAAGAGACGGGCCAACAATGCCGTCGGAGAATTTGTCTCAGCTGCGTTTTGTGTTCCGCCAGAACACCTCACCCATCGATTTGAGCCATTATTCATTGGAGGAATACCATCCAATTCATACAGCATATACGAATTGCAGATATAATGCTGACTATCATCATCAAACACGGTCATCGAATCCGCCTTGACGTTTATGGCGATGTTATAATGTTCCTCAATGTATGGAGGGAAACAATCAGTTTGGGCAAAAGCCATGGCCGAAATTGCCAATAGCAATGAAATAAACAAGTATCTTTTCATATTCCGATTTAATTATTTTCTGTAACATTCTTTAAAGTTGGATATATCAGCCACTTTTGGACATCAATATTGAATCCTATGACACGAGCTTCAATTTTTGCATAAACCTTAATGACATTTTCCCAATCAGGCTTAATATAAGGCGATTTTGGCAAACAATTCAGCGACAATTGGGCATCGGTCTGAATGAATCCGCCTGCACTTAAAATATCCCTATTGATCACAGCAACAATGACACCAAAATCAAATGACAAATAAAATGGCAATGAAAAAGAATTGGAAAAACAACTTTCCTTTCCAATATCAAAAAACAAAACCGGGAACTTCGCTCCTAACTTAGCTTCACCAGAAACCATAAGGCCTCCGACGCCAGGAATGGAGAGATAAGGCACTGGAACATCAACCGTAACTCCAAAAATGACAATGTCAGCAGACACCTGGGTATGAAGACGTGTTGAAAGACAGTCGTTGCAACACTCACCGTATAGATTAAAGTCTAAATCAACATTTACCAAATCAGGGTCAATCGGTCGGACAAGTGGCGAGCATTGTTTAACACGTGCCAAAACATCAGTGTATGAGCCCATCAAATCACCCCAACGCTTAATCTCGCGTATAGTTTGTGCTGCTTTCTTCAATTCTTTTATTCCTTGGACACAATTCTTTTTTGTATCCGAATTAAACTGTAGACTCAAAGACATTATGTCGATGTTCTCATTAACCACCCAAATTTTGGTCAAATAATCATCACTATTATATACCTTACCATCTTTTTCAATATGGTATGTCACAGTTTCCATATCAATACCATTTCGGGAATTTGGAACGGTATGCTGGTCAAGGACAATGTAAGGCTCGTATCCATCGGGCAAGGTCTGGAACACAAAATCACTTTCCGAAAGCGGATCGCCTGGATGCCAACATTCGCTATTGACTCGGAGTACATTGATAATCGGTTGCTCCAAAACGTGAATGACATAATTGTAACGGACTGTCGAATATTTCGACACATTAACGAAGCTAAACAGATAATCACCCGGAGAATAGAATCGGACACTAAGTGTCTGACTATGCACTGTATTATGATCCAAAACAATTTCAACGTCGCCTAAATACTCCCAACGCATCTGAGAATCCGTGACATGTTGGAAGGAATAGATGTCCTTCTTCATGCAATCGGTTCCACTATATTGGTCGTTAACCTCAAAAACATAATAGCGGTCCCATTCATAGGTGGTGGTGGCGTTCTGAGTCCATCCCCATTTAAAAGCAAGCAGAGCCAAAGTCATCAGGATGCATCTAAAAAATCTGTTCAAAGTATTAGTCATCTTCTTTCCCTTTCATTAAAACTGCAAAACATTTTTCAAGAATTTATATGCTTCAATTTCGTCGTTCACGTCGATGCAGAAGAGCATTTCGGCATTGGTGAAGCAGTAAATCGTGATAGTATGACGCACGCCTGGCCGCAAGATGCCGTCGGGTTCGTCTTCGAACTGGTCGGTCGGAATCTCAAGCACGGTGCGGTGAATGTTGAGTTCGCCACGGCGCAAGCCAATCCACGATTCGCCCAAGCTGCGCAGCTGAATCTTAGGTGCCACTATGTCGTTGGTGCCCAAGTTTCCGTATTCGAGCGTCAGGCAGCAGTAACGGTTGGCACGCAAGCCTTCAGGAATGATGAGGTTGGTGGCCAGCAGTTCAGGCTCACCCTCAACCACCGTGAAACAGTCGTTCAGATAAGTGTATCCGGCGCAATAGTTATAGGCTTCGAGCGAATAGACACCTAACTCGGCGCCCTTCAGGTTGAAGGTAGCGAACACCTGATTGAAGTTGACATAACGCAAGGTGTCGGCATAAATCGAGATGGTGTCTGTGCCATTTGACTTGAACAGACGTACCGGCATGTCATGGCGGAACTTGGAGCCGATGATCTTCACCGTCACATTGCCCGTGTTGCCGCCCTTGTTGGGCGAGATGCTGCGGATTTCGAATGGCAGAATCTGAGCCTCAACCGTCACTTCCTGGGTCTCGTTCACTGGGCTGAAGCCGTAGAAGCTCACGCCGTAGTAGCCGGCCTCGGTACGTGGAATGAAGAGTTCGGAATTGCCTGACATCTGGCCATCGGTTGAGAAGTCGTAGTTGAGGTTGTCGCCAATGTCGTTGTGCAATACATAAATGTTGTTCACGGCACCCATGAGCGAGTCAGGCGTGACGATGTAAACGCGGGCTGTCTCGCTGATGGCTCCAAGCACCTCGAGCTTAAAGTCCTTATATTCGAGTTTCTTCAACTCGAAGGTCTCAGGATGGTCGAAATAAAGCACCGGCAATTCCACCTTGAACGGCGACGACGAGCAGCCGATATTGTTGTCCTCGTCCGCTTCATAGAAGGTGTTGCGGGCATCGGTGATGACGATAATGTAGTAATTGCCTTCATGCAGGCCAGCGATATTGGCCGTGAGGCTATGCGTCTCCGAGGTGACAATAGGCAGGTTCATGTCGTATGACACCGAGCCAAGGAGCTTGTCGTTGACATCGAACTGAGTATCAGTCGACAGATAAACCACATCGCTGCAACCGACACCGGTAGCCGTGTTCGGGCCATTGTTCTTCACTGTCCAAGTGATGGTGATGTCGTCACCCGACATGATGGTTGTCGGATGTTCGATGCTTTCCACGACCAAATCGACAGGAGGATTCAATGTCAACACGACAGGAATCATGGTCAGGTTGTTCTCGTAATCCATCTCAAACATTGCCTTTGACTGGTTGGCATAGATGTAGACGGCATAGTTGCCAGACTGCGGCACCGGCACGACGAATGAAGCCGTGTCGATGTAATAATCGCCTGGTGACAAGGTGTCGGAACGGGTTACATTCGATGCCACGGTACCATTATTAAAGGTGTTCTTTGAGAATCTGACCTGATCGTTCCAGGTGCCGCAAGTAGGTCCGTCTCCGATGTTGGTCACGCGGTACGAGACGAGAATCGGTTGTCCACAGGCGGGGAATTCGGTCAGGACCGTCACATCGCTCACCTCTAAGTTCGGGACAGGAATGCTCGAAATGTTGACTTGCAATGCACCCACGTTGTTTTCACTGTTTTCGTCAGGGTTGGCACTATTCACATCAGTAACGGCCAAGATATAGTAGGCACCCAGTTTGCCATAAGGAATGACAACTTGCACGTTCTCTGTATAACTGCCGTTACCAGGCAGGACATCATTCTGGATGATCTCGCCAAGCATGATGTCATCGACATCCCACGACGCATCGGTGGAGAGGAATATCTTGTCAGTCCAATGGCTAATCGTAGAGCGAGTTCCCAAATTGCTGACCGTATAGGATACATTGACACGTTCGTTCCATTCCACTTCATCGTTGCCATTGATATCGGTAACGGCGAGGTCAAGGCTGTAGGCTGTCAACGGGACAGATGCACTCTGGTAAGTGTTGTTGTATTCACCCACATACTCGAAGATAGCATCGGTTGCATCGGCGATGATATAGATATAATAGTTGTCAGCTGGAAGGTTAGCTGGAAGAGTGAACGTTTGGGTAACGGAATAACTGCCACCGATGGCCAACGGCCCGTTCTTAGTAATCGAACCAAGCAAGGTGGAAGTCTCCGTATTGAACTGCGGATTGTTGGAGATGTAAACAGCATCCGTCCAGCTTTCCGAAGCCAAAACGTCACGGATTCCCTGGTTGCCCATTTCGTATGAGACATGAATAGTGCCGCCTGCAACAGCTTCGCTTGACGTAGAAGCGTCGAGGAAATAGAGGTCAGGATAAGGCGACAAGGTTACGGTCAGCATATCCGAAACGATGTAGTCTGTATTTACATTATCGCCTTCGCAAATGGTCTCACCATCGTTGACATTGACATAGATGTAATACAAGCCTTCGGCATCAACCGGCAAGGTTGCATATTGCGTAATCTGGATGGTGTCGTTAATGTCAAGGTCGAATGGGAAGGTTTCGAGTTTCAGCCGTTCAGCCGTGATAAAGTTCAGCTCAGGCGAAAGGCCAAGATAGAGGCCGAGATCAATCTCGCCATAATACTTCGCACTACCATTGTTTGTCACCTTGTAGGTAACGGCAAATGTTTCGCCGGAATTAAGCTGCGCCGGAGCTTCTATGTCGAAGGCCAAGAAGTCAGGATTGCTCAGCAAAATTGTGGAAGAAAGGTTGTTGTTGGTGGCATCCTTGTCGTTGTAAGGTGTAACTGTCACCTTGATGGTGTTTTCCTCATAGAAATTGCAAGGAATGCTGATTGGCACCGTACCGGACAAAGTGTCGCCCACAGGGAGATTGACATGGGTCAAGACCGTGTCGCCGACTTGGGCATTGTTGAAATTAGCTGTCACCATGAAACGTCTGCAATCAATGAAGTCGCCACTACCGACATTCACTGCCTTATAGTTAATATGCGAACGGTCTTCAGAAATTTCGACACTCAGCATCTTCAAGTCTGGTTGCACCACATATACGGAATCCTTGGCCACGTTATTGTCGTTGCATCCATATTCAAAGATGGCGTCTTCAGAGTCGGTTTTGGCATAGAAATAATACCAACCTTCGACAGCATTTTCTGGGACATAAGCGAAGCCCTGTCTGTGATAATTGCCAATGTATTTCTTCAATTGCCGAGTAAGGTAGTTTTGCTTTTCGCGTTCAGCCTGCGCAACCGCATTCTGATACCTAATGCTGTCGTTATGTGAAGCATGTTCGCTCAGCGTGTCAGGAATGGCATAATGACATTCAGCCCATTGACGCACCAATGTGTCGATGGCAATCAGCATGTCGGGCAGATAAAGTATGGTGTCATTCGTAAATGAAGTGATCAAAGTACTGTGCGCCACATTGAACGTATCGATTTGCGAGAAATACAGCTTGTCATTCCATGCCTTGCCACGGAACGGCGGGATGGTGCCGCAGGTATCAACGGTACCTGTCGATCCAGGCAAGACCTTGCAAGGCTCGAGACCGACATTGGTGACTCTGAAGTAAACCGGATAAACAGCATTCGGCGCCAGGGTATCAGCGACAGGATGCGAGCCTACCACAAGCGAATCAATAATCAAGTCAGGTGTCGGAGGCGGAACGATATGACAGCTGTGTTCCGAAACCAACGACATGTTGTTGTACTCGAACAGCGATTCATAGACCTGATTCCTTGAATCGGTCCTGACAAAGAAATTATAATCGCCGAATTTGCGTTCATCGGTGATGAAGCGTGCCACTCTCGTAATGGTATCATTGATTCCCATGGCGATGGTATCGGCAAACGTGCCAATCTGGATGGCATTGGTATTGAAGACTGAATCCATCGTCATATAGACGACATCGGTAACAAGAGTCGGTTCAAACGCAGCTCCGCCTTGGTTGATGAGATTCCACGAAATGGTAATCGAGTCGCCGGCCTGATGATCGTAAGGCGAAATCACGTTTCTTGCCACCAAATCAGGAATTGGCGGAATGGCCACGTCAATGTACTGGTAGAAGAAGTTGTCGCAACCATGTATTTCCTCAAACGACTCTGGCGAGCATGAGCCTTCCATGTAGCCTTCAGGATCGCCGGGGTCGTGAGGAATGTACGGCGGATTGTATGGGTTCGGGAACACGCCGCCATACGGAGTGAAGTCGAGCGACATGCCGCTGTAAGGCTTCCAGTTGGAAAGCACAAAGAGGAACACGCTGCCATACATGTCGTCAGGCACCGTTATGTTGACGCTGTTGGTGTATTGCTCGCCTGGATTCAAGGCCATCAAGTTAGGAACACTAGCCATAAGGAATGACTCTGCCGGCGTGTCGGTGAAGCTGACACGTTCCCAGTTGACAGGATACGACAGCACGATGTAATCGTTCCACTCCTCGCCTACCGGCGTCGGGCCAACGCCATCGTTCTTCACGGTCCATTCAACAGTCATCACCTGTCCCGTCTGGGCGAATGAATGGTCCATACTGGTGACATGCAAGTCAGGCAAAGCCGTGTTGAAATACATGGTGTCGCTTTCGATGGTAGCACATTGCTTGTGAGCAACAACCTTCCAAGCATAGTAAGCCGTTTCATACGGGTCTACTTGACGCAGATAGACAGGAGGTTCAGGATCGCAACCCCAGCCTGGGCAATGGTCGTAAACGCCATAGCCTTGGTAATTGGACTGATACAAATCGACAGTCGTATAGTTGCGTGTCAGACCGTACGCCACAGGGAAGTCAGGTATTGGCAAGCCGTTGCCATGGTCGGTACGCCACAAGTACAGGTCGTATGATTCGGCGCCGTCAATGTAATCCCAGCTGAAATAGATGTGGCTGTTCGATTCAAGGGTCTGGTCTTGCAATGGCACCAGTCCTTCTTCAACGAGATAATTGGTCCATACGATGGAGTCAGGGTCGCACAGCGTGTTGAAATACTTCGGCACGCAATACGAACTCATTTCATCGCCGCCACACATCGAGCGCACCTTGACGAAATATCCCAGATTCGGATGCAGGTTCTGCAACTGGATGTAGTTGGTGTCGACTGCAACAGTCTGGACATCGCTGCCATTGGAACGTGCGTAATAAACCAGCCACTGGGTTTCGTCGCCGCCTGGTGTCCAAGTGACGTCAGCCGTGGTGTAGGTCAGCAGTTCTTCAGGAACCTGAAGGTTGGTCGGCACCTTGCAGTTGATAGGCGTCTGTTCGTATGCGCCCATATCGATGAAGCCGCCACGTATACGCTCGTTGCCGTCGAGGTCGTAATCGCCAGGAGCAGCGTAGTCGTTGCTACCTACATCGATGCACATGGAGTTTTCCAGCAGGCGGAAGTCGCCATCGTCAGGATTGGTGAAGCGGGCGTAATTCAAGGTGGCATCCGTGCCGTCATTAGCCGATTCAATCACGATGTTGCCTGTGCCCGAAGGCATCACTTCGTCGCGTTCGATGGCGTTGTAGGTCAATGTGCCAGCGTTTGGCGTAGTGCCTCTGATGTTACTCACCAAAGCACCCGTCTTGTTGCCCCAGATTACATTGTTGGTGACGGTATTATAAAGCGTTCCGCCAAAGGCATCCGAACCGCCAAGATTATAAATGCCGCCGCCGTTTTTCGAATCACCGCCAGAGGTGATGTCAGCCGTGTTCTTTACGACAGTGCAATTACGCATCTTGTTGACATTATAGGCACCGCCACCCTTCACTGCCGAGTTACTGCTGATTTCGCAATCGTACAATTCATTGCCGCCCATGATGCCGCCGCCATTTCGGTCAGCGCGGTTGCCCTTTATGAGACAGTGCGAAATGATTGAACCCGATTCCTTAATGGCACCGCCGTCAATCATGGAATAATTGCCGACAAATTCGCTGTGATAGACCTTACAACCCGAAATGTTCAAGGCACCGCCAGAAATGCTAAGACTGCCTTCATCAACGCAAGTATTGTTGTAGAACTTACAGTTATCGACATAGCATTTCACCAAATTAGCAGCACCACCCGAACGGTTGGAACGGCCATTCTGGAAGACAAAGCCATCAATATAATCGTAATTGTTGCCATTGCTTTCATCGTGACGCATAATCTGCTGCAAGTTATGGCCATCCAAGAAGGATGTGTTGGTCTCGAAATCACGGAGGGCAAGGTCGTATGTGGCGGGTTCATCACCGGCGAAACTACCGTAAATGCTCACGCCCTTCGGCAAAATGAAGGCCGGGAACTGAGGCGTTCCATCACCGTGATAGCTGCCAGCCGCCACCCAGATGACCGGTTTCGGACTCATCAGCGAAGCATGGTCGAGGGCATATTGCAGGTATGGCGTTGCATCGGCCCACGAAGAACCGTTCATATCGCCAGCACCATTTTGCGTGACATAGATGATATTGTTTGCATCAGGGGTGATTTCAAAGTCTTGGTCGTATGGTGATTCGTAAGCACCCATGTCGACCGTATACTGACGCACACGCGGATTATGCGACAAATCGTATTCGCCATTCACGTAAGCGTTATTACCATGACCGATACAGACGGAGCCTTCCATTAATGTCCAGTCGCCGCCTTGATAATCACTGCCAGCCGCAATGCTTGGTTCAGCAAACATCGGATAATTCACATCGTCGGAACCTTCGTTTTCGCCATTCAAAGTGATGTTGCCTATGCCCGACATGCCGCCTTCGATAGCAGAATAGGTCACATCGCTATCAGCGAAGACATTTTCAGCGGTTGTTCTTGCCGTGAAGAGGTTGCATGGCAAATTGTTGCCAACCTTGTTGCCCCAAACGATGGAGTTCTTCACCGTATAACTGCCAGCCAAACCGCCGCCATTGACATCCGAATAGTTGTTGACAATAGTCGAATTGACGAAAGTGCCACTGTAAGCCGCACCGCCGCCGCTGGTATTGCTACGGCAAACTATAGCAGAGTTATTGGCCAACAAGCAGTTATTGAACGTGATGTTGCCATAAGAGCCGCCGCCGCCATAATAGCAGTCTTCAGCCTTGCAATTGCGGATAATGGAATTTGACACTGTCACATTGCTGGCCGCCTTGACGATACCGCCACCACCGTTGGAACCGCTCAAAGCATGGCAATTTTCAACAATACAGTTGCGCAAATCGCCCTTCTGCATTCTTACGCCACCGCCGTCGTTCTTGTAGACGAAACCGTTCCTGATGGTCAAGCCGTCGTAAATGGCACTGTGAAGTTCCTCAATTTGCTTATACTTGAAGAAAGTGCTGTGTGCCTGATGCAAGGTGCGCTGAATGTTCTGACCGTCAAGAATGGTCTGATGTGCCACAAGGTCACGTTCATCAAGGTCGTAATCGTAGGTTTCGTTGCCTGCAAAACCGCCATAAAGGTCAATGCCATTCAAGGCAACGAAAGCATCGACGTAAGGCCATCCGTTGCTGGTGTAGGTGCCGCCTGCAATCCAGACTTTCGGATGATTGTCGTCATCGCCTGCAAAATTGATGGCCAATTGCAAATCAGGAATTGCATTTTCCCAAGAGTCGCCCGACATATCGCCGCCATGGTTGTTGACATTCACATAGATGATATTGTGGGCATCAGGTTCGGCATGATATCCGTTGACGAAGTTGCTTTCATAGGCACCAATGTCGATGCGGTCGTTCTTCAGACGTGCATTTGAGAGACTGTCCAAATCGTGGGTCAAAGTGTAGGTCATGCGCTCGCCGTGGTTGGCAAGGATTGAGCCATCGGCAAAATGCCAATCGCCGCCGCCGTAGTTGGCTCCTACATTTTCGGAAGGCGAAATGAATTGCGGAGCGAAGATGCTTGAACCCGTATTGGCAGCCGTCAAATTGATGTTACCGATGCCGGCGCAACCGCCTTGGACGGCGCAATAGCGCATGTAAATCGGCACGTTGGAAGCCGACACTGCCACCTGCTGGGTGTTGAGCAAAGTCTTGTTGCCCCACAACACGCAGTTGATGAACTCATTGTTACTGCCACTGTTCACGCTATAGACGCCGCCGCCCAGATTATAGGAGAAGTTGTTGACCATAGTGCAATTCAGCAACTGACTTTGGACTGTGGAATTGTCGATATACATACCACCACCGAAAGAGTTGTCAGTCAAAGCACTGTTGTTGGCAATCAAGCAGTTGTTGATGGTTGCATTTCTGCCGAAAATACCTGCGCCACGGCGTTGCTGATTAGCGGCAGACGTGTTATCGCAAAGATTGTTATGGATATGGCAATAAGTCAAGGTTGAAGACGAGCAGTAGGCACCGCCGCCATCGCTGAGTGCGGTGTTGCTATAGATGTCGCATTGCGTGATTTCGGAACGGTTGTCTGCATAAACGCCCGCGCCCTTGCCGCCCTGGTTATTATAAATCTTGCAGTTCTGGACAGTGACAAAATTCTTGACATACACGCCGCCGCCGTTACCCGTAGAATAGCCATCGCGAATGACAAAGCCATCAATAACAGCCTTGTTCACTTGGCTGAAAGAAGATTCGTTGCCATAGTTGCCGACGACGCGCTGGCAATGGCTACCCGTCAAAACCGTACTATCGACACTGAAATCACGGGCATCCAAATTAACATTCATGACTTCGTTTCCATGGAAACCGCCATAGATGTTCACATTAGGTTTCAGTTGGAACGCTTGCGACGAAGTGCCGTTTCCAGCGTATGTGCCTGCTGCCACCCAAACCTGTCCCGGACCATACTCAGCAACATCATTGCATGCCCTATTGATAGCCGTCTGGATGTTATCCATGGCATTTTCCCAAGAACGTCCGTCCTTAGTACCAGAGCCCGTAGGAGTCACATAATAGATATGTCTGATATCAAGATGCAGGCTCACCAGACTATCACATTCGGCACCTTCGGGAGTCCACTGATGCGAATAATCGCCCGATTCAGTGAGCAATTGCCCATAGAAATCATACGACTCGCTGACAACCACATCACGATGGACATAATTGATGCAGGTTTCTTCGTAAGCGCCCATATCGACCACATCGTCCTTGATACGGTTCTTGAAGGCCAAATCATAACTGCCAAACACATGGCTGTTATCGCCGAGATTGATGAACGAGGAATTTTCAAGCGGACGATAAGTGTAATTGTCAGGGTCAAGGAAGTTAGGATAATTCACGCTTGGGTCATCGCCCGTATTTTCCTGAGCGAGATTGATGAGTCCTTCGCCTGAACCTTCGGCCGGGCCGCCGCCTTGGATAGCGCAATAATCGTATGTGTTAAGACTGCCTTCGGTCTGGAAGGCATAGTTGCGCGACGAGTTGCCCCACAAGACGCAGTTGACAAACCTGTTGTACTGGTGTCCCGAAGTCAAGGTGTCGAAGGCATACAAGTCGGTCGTGTTGTGGATAATCGAAGTGTTCAAGACCAAAGTCCTATTCGTCCTCAAGGCGCCGTGACGGTCAGACTTGTTGTCGTTGATTTCGCAGTTGGCGATGGTATCGACTGGAGTTGTGCCGTTGAAATAACCGGAAGGCATGTTGGAATAAATGCCACCGCCTTCTTCGGTTGCGAAGTTCTGGCTTATCTTACAATTGAAGATGTTTGAAGCCAATCCTCCGTTGGAAGTCTTGTAAATGCCGCCGCCCTTCGTTGCATTGTTGCTGTAGATATTGCAGTTCCTAAAGGTTCCGCCCGTCTTCATAATGGCAGCGCCGCCATTCATGTAACTGCCGAAATAAGAATCAACTTCCGATTCGGTCAAGGCGATGATGTTGTCGGTGTAACCCTTGCGGGCATAGCCGTTGCGCATTATGAAACCATCCCAAACCACAGTGTTTTCGGCATTGAAATCGTCAATTTGTTCAAGGATACGCTTCTTGTTTTGGCCGTCCAGAATGCTGAGGTGATTGTTCAGGTCGCGGTCATCAAGGTTGTAGGATGCAGGTTCGTTACCGGCAAAACCGCCGTAGACATTCACGCCAGGCATCATGGCATAACCGCTCCAGAAATGAGGATTATCATCAAGATAGGTACCTTCTTTCACCCAGATCTGAGGTTTTGGATTCATGGTCAAGGCAAAATTCTGAGCCATCTGGAGATAAGGCGTTGCATTTTCCCATGAGGAGCCATTCATTGTGCCGCTTCCTTCAGGAGAAACATACATGATGTCGTTGGCATCGGCAGCCATCAAGACCTGGCCTTCAAGATTGGATTCAACGGCACCAATGTCGATTCTGCCCTGACGGACACGCGAATTGCCGTAGATGTCGTATTCAGGAACCGTTACGCCTTCTGTAGTGCCTTGGTTGACACATGCTGACAACGTGTCCGGGGTATATCCTGACAAATCCAGACGGAACTTATTGTTCAGCGTAATGTTGCCTTCGCCAGGATAACCGCCTTCGATGGCGCAATATTTCATGTCGTAGGTCTCGATGCTGATCATCGAAATCAGTTCCTCTTCGCACAACGTGAATTCACAATAGTAATTTGAAAGCTGGTTCGACTTGCTGCCAGCCTTGTTGCCTGACAAAATCGTATTGGTCAAATGGAAACTTGAACCATACAAGCCGCCGCCATCTTTCTGTGCGCAGTTATTCAGGATTGTCGAACATACGATATTGATTGGAGTTGACTCATCGCCAAAGATAGCGCCACCCTTTTGATAATTATGCTTAATGAAGCCATCCTGTCCCATGGTGTAGTTTTCCACATCAGTAGTCGTATTGCTGACAATGACCGTGCTCATGATGTTGCCTTCACCATGTCCGCCACAAGTCCTGATCTTATAGGCAATGCCACCGCCATTGTTCGTCAACACGCAGTTGGTCATATCCATGTAGTCGATGGTGTAGGTTTCCTTCCATTCGTTCTGGAATTTCTTGAAAGCAGGAATCAGCCAGACCGCACGGCCCTTGTTGGCAGTAAAGGTGCAATTGTCGAACTTCGTGTAAGTCACGATTTCAACGCCTCTCCTGTCGTTGTTTTCAAACGAGCAATTGGTGAATGAAGTGTTCGACGAGTGAACGGCGTAGGTGCCTTGGTTTCTGGTGAACTTGCAGTTTTCAAAGGTGTTGAGGATTTTCTTAACGTCGCAGTTGTTGATGTCTTCAGCCTGAATGTAGACAGCTCCTACTCCACTCATCGTGTAGTTTTCGGTGATGTTGCAGTTGCGCACATGGACATATTGTTTCAGGAACATGGCCGTACCTTGCGACACATTGGCACGCGAGAAACCATTCTTAATGGTGAAACCATCAATGATTGGCGCAGTCTCTTCGGTGGCATCTTCAACCATATAGATGACGCGCTGGATGTAATCGCCATCCAAAGTTGTGACATGGTTTTCATAATCACGCTGCGTGATGTCGTAATCAGCCAGTTCGTTGCCGACGAAACCACCATACAGCTGCACATTCGGGAAAATGCGGAACGCATTGACCGATGTGCCGTCGCCGCGATACAGACCTTGCGCTACCCAAATCTGAGTCAAGTCATCGGTGTTTTGGCCAGAGGCTTCCATGGCCTCATACAAAGTGCCGTAAGCATTTTCCCAAGAGGTACCGTTTTTCAAGCCGCTACCCGTTTCGGTGACGTAAATGATGCGCTTGAAATGCAGGTTCAAGACCACCACGCTGTCGCAATCCTTATCTTCGAGCCAAAAGCGATGGATGTACTGACCTGATTCCGTGAGCCATTCGCCACAGAAAGGGTAAGCACTGGCCTGCGTAACATCAGAATATTCGTAATAATGCATACACTTGTATTCGTAAGCACCGATATCAACGATGCCGTCAGCCATACGGTCCTGACCCAAATAATCATGTTCTGCCGTAACCACGCTGTTATCACCCGCATTGATGAGACAGGAAGCATCGCAAAGTTCATAATCATCGGCATCAGGTGCCAGGAAATACGGATATGCGTAGGCTTCGCTGGTGCCCGTGTTGCTCGATGCAAGAGAAATAATGTCAGGATAGCCTTCCAAACCGAGTTCAACAGCGCAGTGATTGAAGACATAACTTGAATTCAAATTGCTTGAACTGAAATGGGCCGGCATATCCAGATAATCGCGGTTGCCCCAAACAACAGTATTGTTAAAGATACCGCCACTCACTGGGACGGCAGCCGTATTCTGCGACTTATTGCCGATGATGTTGCAGTTGGTGAACGTATCGTTATCCTGCGAAGTGTGGTTGCGGATGGCCACGGCATTGTTATTCACGAACAGGCAGTTTTGGTAAATGTTGCCGTAGACCGTGCCACTGCCGGATTTCGAAACGGCCACCGCATTGTTGCGGGCAAACTTACAGTTGACGAAGGTCGAAGCATTGGCAAACAATTGCGCCTCGTTCACATTGTCAGTTTCCGGCAGTTCCCAGCAGACCTGGTTGTTTTCAAAGACCGTGTTTTCAACCCTCGTGCCCCACAGCATAATCTTACCAATATTGTGATTGAAATTGGAATTCCTGATTTCGCCGTTGATGGCAAACAGATAGGAATTGATTGCACTGTTGGCCGTGCTGACATACACCGTCGAGTCGTTGGTGATGCTGACGCTATCCAAAACGCCGCCGAGCATGCTCAAGGCCGTTCCCTTGGTTAGGTTGCTCGCATTTGTAGCGACACTGGCATCACGGGCAATGTTGTTGTTGCCGAAATCAACGTTTCTCAACACGCCGTTTTCCATGATGGCCGCACCGGCACCGTGAACCTGATTGAGCATCCAATCGCTGTTGGTCGAAACCGGGTTCTTTATGATGGACGAATTGTAAGCATAAAAATCAGTCTCGCTCATGAAGCCGTTGCGGATGGCAAAGCCGTCCCAAGCGGTCTCCGTTGCAAACGGCTCATTCTGATAAAGGACGCGCTGCACATTCTGGCCATCGAGCACTGAGACATGAAGTTCAATATTACGTTCTGCCAAACTGGTTTCCGTTCCGGCAAAGCCACCGTAAACATCAACGCCCTCCATCATGCTGAAAGCATTGTTGGTATTGATTCCGTCTCCTACATAATCGCCTTCGCTGACCCAAACCTGAGCGGCAGGCGTAAAGGTATTGGCACGCGAAACGGCATATTGCAGATAAGGAGTGGCATTGCTCCATGATGAGCCGTCACCATTTGGATTGTTGGAATCGGCGCTGACATAAATCACGCCATCCGTAGGATTCAAGGTTAGGACTGCATCAGCGTCCGAAGCAATGGCACCCAAATCGCAGCCTTCACTACCCTGCTTCAAGCAGATGGAAGCATCGGTGAGACTCCAATCCAAATCGACGTCAAGATTCAAATGGCCAGCCGTTGAACTTGGAGCATTGAAATATGGTGCAAACACATTATCCTCATTTACCTGACTCAAAGCAATATTGCCGATGCCATTGTACACATTATTCTGAATGGCGCAATAGTTGATTTCGGAAGCCAAATTCTTGGCAATGATGTTGTTTTCAAACACATTCTGGGCATTGCCCCATACGATGCTGTTTTCCAAAATCGCATTCTGCAAGGCGATGGTCGTATATTTCGGTTGCATGAAGCAGTTGTTCGAACCGTCTTCCATGTTGACATAACACGAAGGCGATATCGTGCCCGAATAGTTGGAACGGTTATTCACCACCGTGCAGTGCGACACCAGAGCATCATTGCTTGCACTGATGATGGAACCCGTCAGTTCGGAAGACGATGAATTGTATTTGCCCGTGTTGTTGTAAATCAAGCCGTAGGTCAAGGCAGCATCGCTGAGTTTCACTAGCAAGCCAGCCGCATTGTTATGATGGAAGCTGCAGGAATCGACCGAACCGCCCGCAATACTGAACATCGGATAAGACGAATTGCTTGTGGCATTGCCATCAAACTCACAACCAATGATGGTTGAGTTGCTTGCCGAAACCACGTTCCTATTCGTATTGACATTGTGGAATGTGCAGTTTCTGATGCTGGCATTTGTTGCCGAAACCGCAACCAGATTTGAAGCCGAAACGTTGGCAAATTCGCAGTTTTCAAGACTTGCGCCGCTCATCGAAACCGGAATTTCGATGAGGCAGTTCTGCAATTCGGTGTAGGCATTCAGTTGAATCTGTCGGCCTATGCGCATCGTGAAGCCATCCCACGAGCCTGTGCTGCCTTCAACACAAGGATTTGAACTTGAAGAAGATGTGAAATACTGGTTTGATGCGCCCTGCAAAATGCTCTGATGGTTTTCAAGGTCGCGTTCCGCAAGACTTGTTTCATTTCCGGCAAAACCGCCGAACACCTTCAGGCCGCCCATCATCGGGAAGGAGACACCCGAAGCGTTGCCCGCGTAAGTGCCTTCGGCCACCCAAATCTGCTTGCTTCCGTAGCCCGTTGCCATACCAGCCTGATTCATTGTATTAATCAGATTGTCGGAAGCATTAGCCCATGACGAACCGTCCTTGTTGCCTGCGCCATTTTCAGTGACATACCAAATTGCGGAATTCATCGAGACATTGGCAATGACCAGACTGTCGCAATCGGCGGCGTATGCCCATTGATGCATATAAACGCCTGGTTCCGTGATGAATGAACCGTAGAAATCATAAGGAGAGCCTGCCTCGACATTGAGATCCATATATCTGAACTGCGTGCAATACTGCTCGTAGGCACCCGGTTCGATGCTACCGTCAATGATACGGTCGCGGCCAGCCAAATCCTTTTCAGGCAAACCTGTAACCGAATTGTTGCCCCTGCCTACCAGGCTCGATTCGTTCTGCAACTGATAGATGCCAAAATCAGGAGCGAGGAAACGGACATAGTTCTTCGACACTTCATCGCCGTCATTCTCAGCGGCAAGATTGATGTTGCCTGTGCCCGAAGGCTGACTGCCTTGGATAGCCGAATAGGTGAACGAACCACTATAATACTGGTTAAAGCTCTCCCCTACCTTATTACCCCAAACAATCAAGTTCGCCAAAGTATATGATGAACTGGTGTTGCTATAAATACCGCCGCCATTGTTACGGGCATTGTTGTTGACTATGGTCGTGTTGATGACATGGGAATAATAGTTATAGATACCGCCACCGTAGTTGTACGAGCTGTTGTTGCTCACCAGGCAGTTGATGGTCTTGGAATAATAGGAATAGATACCACCACCGGAGCTGCTCGTCGATGTGTTGCCATTCACGATGCTGTTGGTCAATGTTGTGTATTCCATGCGGATACCGCCACCTTCGTAAACAGATTGGTTGTTGCGGATTTCGCAATTGGTGATGGTGTTGTAAGCTGCGCTGAGGCCCGTCGAATACACGCCGCCGCCTACAGTGCCTGAACCAGCCGTAGCATTGTCGGTGATAATGCAGTTCTTCAAGTGAGCGTAGGCTTGCATATAGACGCCTGCACCATTGCCATTCACATAACCATTACGTATTGTGAAACCGTCCCAAGTTGCAGCCGTAGTCTCAGTGAAAGCATATTTCTGATAAAGGACGCGCTGTGCGTTGTTACCGTCAAGAACTGTGACATTGGTGATGAAATCGCGATTGTCCAAATCGAAGTCAGCCGATTCAGTTCCGGCAAAGCCTCCGTAGACATTCACGCCAGCGACCATATTGAAGGCTGACGAAAGGCTCTGGTTGCCGTAATAGGTTCCGCATGCCACCCAAACCTGTGCGGCAGGCTGAACGGCAGCCGCGCGGTTGACGGCCATCTGCAAATCGCCCGCGGCATTGGCCCACGACGAACCGTTGCCATTGCCGTCAAGTTTCACATAAACGATGTTGTTGGCATCAGGAACGATGTCGAATGTCGTTTCGTATGCCGATTCGTAAGGGCCGCAGTCAGGATTGCCTTGCTGCACGCGGCTGTTACCGGCCAAATCCTGTTCAGGCAAGGTCTCCAAAACAGCACCTTTATTGATAAGGAAAGAATTGCTTTGCAAAGTCCAGTCTGCATTATCAGGCGAAGTGAAGCATGGACTCATCACATTGCCCGTGTTTTCGGCAGCCAACGAGACATTGCCAATGCCAAACATGCCGCCTTCGATAGCGCTGTATCTGACGTCAATGTTACCGTGATTGTAGATAGCCGAGCGGTTTTCGCCTACCGTGTTGCCCCAAACCACAGAATTTTGCATCACATTGCCAGTTGAATTTGCATAGACACCTGCACCATTGTTTGCTGCCGTATTGTCATAGACACCGCATTGGGACATAGTGACACTGCTACCAGTCCATACACCGCCGCCCGAATAGCGGGCATTATTGTCCGTAATCAAGCAGTTGGTCATCACAGCGTAGGAATTGGCATAAATGCCGCCACCGTTACCACCGTTGTTATCATAAACCTTGCAATTGGTCAGTTTTGCATTTCCCGACGACGAACCATATAGATAAGCGCCACCTCCGTTATTGCTGCCAGTGTTTTCATTGCCATAAATGAGGCAATTGCGCAATTCGGCATTGGCCTGCAAATAAGCGCCAGCACCTCCAACATTACCTACACCATTCGTAATGGTGAAGCCATCCCAAACGGCAGCATTTTCAGCAGTGAAATCAGTGCGCTGGTAAAGGACGCGCTGCACGCCCTGGCCATCCAATACCGATGCGTGGTTCACCAAGTCGCGCTGTGAAAGGTCGTAGTCGTAAGGTTCGGTGCCGGCAAAACCGCCATAAACCGTGATGCCCGAAGGAATGGTGAAGGCATTGCCACCAGCCACGCCATTGCCGACGTATGTGCCTTGTGCAACCCAAACCGTTGCCTTTGGTTCGAAGGTTCCGGCACGGTTGACGGCCAACTGCAGATAAGATGTTGCATTTTCCCAAGAAGAACCGTCGGCATTGCCTGCGCCTGTCGTCGTTACATAAAGAATATGGTTGGCATCAGGTGCTAAAACGACTGCATTGTACGGCGATTCAAAAGCACCCATATCAATAGCACCTTGCTGTATACGCTCGTTGCCTGCCAAATCAGTTTCTGGCAATGTCACGCCATTTATCGTGCCTTGGTTGATGCAGACTGAAGCCATGCTCAAGGTCCAGTCGCCATCGCTAAATTCGGCACCAGCATCTTCGGTCGGATTGTTGAAGCACGGATGCAGTTCGCCACCTTCGTTTTCAGCACTCAGCGTGATGTTGCCTGTTCCGTCATAACCGCCTTGGATAGCGCAATAGGTGACCGTTGGCGTGCCGCCAAAATAATACTGGTCGCTGGTCTGGTTTTTCTTGTTGCCCCAGATGATGCAGTTGGTGAGTTTGCGGGTTCCGTTGCTTCCAAGATAAATGCCTGAACCGACATTGCTGCTTGTATTCGTGCAAAGGTTGTTGACGATGTTGGTGTTCACGAAGGTGCAATTGCCCGAAACCGATACGCCGCCGCCATTATATGTTGCTGTATTGTTGGCGATATTACAGCCGATGACATTGAAATAATAGGTGCCGCCGATACCGCCGCCTTCGTATGCCGTATTGTTCTCGATACGGCAGTTGATAAGTTCCGAATAATTGCTCGACGAGCCATAGAGATAGATGCCGCCGCCGTTACTGCTAACCGTGTTGCGGACAACAACACAGTTTTCGATGACACTCTTTGTATTCGATGCGCAATAAATGCCGCCGCCTTCGCCATTACTTGTGCTATGGCCACGAAGCGCGTTGTCGTGGATGAAGCAGTTACGGATGATTGAGCCAGAAGAATAGATGCCACCTCCTTGGATAGCGGTTGAGGAAGTATAAGTGCCATAGTTGCCGTAGATTTCGCAATCCTCAACGACTGCCGAACTGGCATAAATGCCTGCGCCATATACGGAACCGCGAATCGTGTCGTTACGGACAATGCTGTTCCTCAGAGTGGAATTGCCAAGCAGATAAGCTCCAGCACCATAGCCGCCGCCCACATAACCTCTTTCGAGAACGAAACCGTCCCAAACCACAGCCTTTGCCGCCGAATAGGAGGCTTTCTGTTCCAAGACGCGCTGCCTATTCTGGCCGTCAAGAATAGTCTGGTTTTCTTCGAGATTACGGGCCGTGAGGTCGAAATCGTAAGATTCATCGCCGGCGAAACCGCCATAAACGCTCACGCCTGGCTGCATCACGAAGGCACTGGCTCCAGGTATACCCGTATAGGTGCCCTCCTTCACCCAAATCACTGGCACAGGGTTCATAGCCGATGCCTCCGAAATGGCAAAGTTCAGGTTGCCAGAAGCATTTTCCCACGAAGAGCCGTCTTTCAAGCCTGCGCCTTCAACCGTCACATAAATGATATTGTGCTCGTCGCAATGAATTTCATAGCTGGAGTTGTATTCCGATTCGTAGCAGCCCATATCGACCCTGCCCTGCTGCACACGGCTGTTGCCGGCGAGATCAGTTTCGGGCAAAGTGGAATAAAGGCCTTCCTCAACACCTTTGTTAATAAGGACAGAACCTTGCTGCAACAGCCAAGAACCACCTGAATATGTAGCGCCAGCGCCCTCAGAAGGAGCCACGAAAGCCGGCGACAAATCCACTCCCGTGTTAGCAGCATCCAAAGCGATGTTGCCCGTTCCGTTCCAGCCGCCCTGAATGGCACTGTAACTGATTGTCGGAGTGGAACTGTTATAGCTTACATTATTATCGGATGTGTTTCGTTTATTGCCCCACACCACGGAATTCTGCATGTAACAGCTACCGCTCGCAACATAAACGCCGCCACCATAATAACTTGAAGAGCTAACCAGATTGTTCACCACATTGCAGTTAGTCAGGTAAGTGTAGTTGCTCATATAAACGCCACCGCCATAGCTGTTTGACGTATTGTTATTAATCAAGCAATCGGTCAGATACATATAGCCATTGGAATAGATGCCGCCGCCTTCCCCGTTGAAAACCTTGTTGCAACTGATTTCGCAATTGGTCATTCGCACATACTGCGCATAAATGCCGCCGCCTTGATGCTGATTCACCGTATTGCCTGTTACCGAGCAGTCTTCAACAACGACATAATTGCCATTTCCATTCGCATATAGGCCACCGCCATAAGCGTGTGCCGTATTGTCGAATACCGAGCAACCATACATCGACGAAGTATACATAAGGTATGCGCCGCCACCATATCCGTAACTTGAAGAATATCCCTTGGCATAGTTTTCGTAAATGTTGCAGTTCACCAAAGTGGCATATTCGGCATAAACGCCGCCACCATCGTAGGAGTTGGAGTGGCTTGATGTCCGTTTCGACATCACGGCATTGCCATAAATGTCGCAGTTTTCAAGCATGCCGTACGACATATAGACACCGCCACCATACGAATTGCCATAGCTGACATTCGTCCCGACAATGGAGTCGTTACAGATGACACAGTTACGCAAAGTGCCGCCTTTCAGTATGTAAGCGCCCGCGCCATAACCCGACGACAGACGGCCATTCGTAATCGTGAAGCCATCCCATGCAATGGTATCGGAATAAGTGGCACCCTGATACAGGACGCGCTGTACATTCTGGCCATCGAGGACGGAAGCATTGGTCCTGAAATCACGCAGAGTCAAATCATAATCATAGGCTTCGTTTCCGGCGAAACCGCCATAAACGTTAATGCCCGGCTGCATACGGAAAGCATTATTGCCTGCTATGCTGTCGCCGACATAATGGCCGCCTGCCACCCAGACACTTGGCTTCGGACTCATCGTTGTGCCTGCTGTCAAAGCAAAATTGATGTCGTCACAAGCATTTTCCCATGATGAACCATCCTTCAATCCGGCACCACCTTGTTTCACATAAATGATGTTGTGCTCATCGGCGACAATCTGAATTGAAGTGAAATCCGATTCATAGGCACCAATATCAATTCTGTCGTCCTTGACACGGTCGTTGCCTGCAATATCGTATTCCGGAAGTGTAATTCCGAGAGTTCTGCCATTATTGATTAATGCCGAACCTTCCTGAACGCGCCAGTCTCCCCCGCTGTAGCTGTTGCCTGCACCTTCGGTCGGTGCGACGAACATCGGACATTGGCCGCTGCCTTCGTTTTGACCTGAAAGCTGAATGTTGCCCGTTCCGTTCCAGCCGCCTTCCACAGCGCAATACGAAACCGTGATGCTGCTGCCCGAAATGCTGTTCGAGGAACTGCCAATCTTGTTGCCCCAAATCACGGTGTTATACATATAGTTGTAATTGCCTGATACATAAACGCCACCGCCATTGCCAGTATAGATTTTGTTGTTCACGACATCGCAGTTGGTAAGGGTTGAATAATTCGCCAAAAGCAAGCCGCCGCCATTGCTATTGCTGTAATTGATGTAGTTGTTGTTGATGATGCAGTTGGTAAGATTGGCATAATCGGAGTAGACGCCCGCACCTGATGACGAGCCTTGGTTGCGTTCAATGACACAATCGTTCATGGTGACGTAAGAACCAGAGCCATCGGCATAGACACCTGCGCCGTATGCTGCCATATTATAGTCAACATGGCAATGTTCGAGACTTGTAGCATATTTGGCATAAACGCCGCCACCACGATTGTAACCCGAATAATAAGCCGCAAGCGAGTTATCGTGGATATAGCAGCCGATAAGCGTCCCGTATTCCGAATAAACGCCACCGCCATAGGAGTATGAATAACTCGTTCCTGAATATTTGGCATAGTTGCCGTAAATCTCGCAGTTTTCCAAAGTGCCGTAAATCATATAGACACCACCGCCGTATGCGGTTGAATTATACATAACGGTGTCGTAGCGTACAACGCAGTTTCTCAAGATGCCGTTCTTTTGCAAATAAGCACCGGCACCATAATTGTCGGAAACCGTCAGACGGCCTTTTTCGATGACGAAGCCGTCCCAAGCCGTGCTTGTGGTGAAAGCCGCCCCTTGATACAGCACGCGCTGAACGTTCTGGCCATCGAGGATGGTTGCGTTGGTTTCAAAATCACGGCTGCTCTTGTCATAATCATAAGGCTCGTTTCCGGCAAAACCGCCGAAAACATTCACGCCTTGCGTCATAATGAAAGCGCTGTTTGCGGCGATGCTGTCGCCGACGTATGTACCGGCTGCCACCCAGATTTCAGGTTTCGGGTTAATGGATGATGCCGCAGAAAGTGCCATATTGATATAAGGTGTTGCGTTATCCCACGATGAACCATCCTTATTTCCCGCACCATCTTGCGTGACATAAATGATATTGTGTTCGTCTGGCAAAATCATGGTTGACGAATAAGGCGATTCGTATGCGCCAAAATCAATTTCACCTTGCTGTACACGCTCATTGCCGGCAATATCGGTCTGAGGCATAGTGATGTTCAAGCCTGATTGCGTTCCCTTGTTGATGCAGACCGAACCGCTCTGCAACGACCAGTCGCCACCTGAATAATTATAACCGACATCTTCTGAAGGAGAAACGAATTTCGGACTGTAATCATTACCCTCGTTATCATCCGAAAGGCTGATGTTGCCAATGCCATTCAAGCCGCCCTGAACACCGCAGAACGTAACCGATGCAGAACTGTTGACCGACACATTGTTGACGTCACTGTTTTTCACATTGCCCCAAACCACGCAATTGGCCATGACAAACGTAGTGTTGCCAGAATAAACGCCAGCACCCGCGTATGAATAAGTGGTCGAATTGATGTAATTATTGACGATGGTGCTGTTATAAACATAGTTGTAACTACCGTTTGCATAAATACCGGCGCCACTGTCAGGAGCCGAATTGTTGGCCACAACGCAGTTAACGGTTTTGGTGTAGCTGTCAGCATAAATGCCGCCACCACCGTATGTTGCATAGTTGCCTTCGAACCTGTCGTTTGTCAGCATGGCATACGAAGAAGAACTGCTTACATAAATGCCGCCACCACGACCCGAAGTGATGTTTCCAACAACAGAGCAATCGCGCAGGACAAACGTATTGCTACCCGAATGATAGATACCCGCACCCTGTGCGTATGACGATGAACTGGCGTTTTTCGCAACATTATCATGAATGTTACAACCCAGGATAGAAGCGCCTTCCGAATAGGCACCGCCGCCGCGTGCATAACTCGAACCGGTGAGCTGGACATAGTTGCCGTATATTTCGCAATTCTCCAATGTGCTGTTTATGCCAGCAAACACACCGGCACCTCCACTGGCTGAACCCGATGTCACGATGCTATCGTTGCGGACAACGCAATTCTTCAGCGAACCGTAAGCCAACAGATAGGCGCCCGCACCATAGCCCGAAGCAATGCGTCCGTTCTGGATAGTGAAACCGTCCCAAGTGGAAGCCGTTGCCTGATTGTATGCACTGCCCTGATAAAGGACGCGCTGCACCCGCTGACCGTCAAGAATTGTGGCATTGTTTTCAAGGTCACGGAGACTCTTGTCGTAATCATAAGGTTCGTTTCCTGCAAAACCGCCGAAAACATTCACGCAAGGCTGCATGCGGAAAGCATTGTTACCTGCAATGCTGTCGCCATAATAAACGCCACCAGCCACCCAAACGACAGGCACCGGATTCAATACCGCAGCCTTGTTAACAACAGAATTGATGGAAGCCGCAGCATTTTCCCATGAGGAGCCATCCTTCGTTCCCGCACCACCAGACACCACATAAATGATGTTGTGCGCGTCAGGCGTAATCGGGGTTTGCGAGAGATTTGATTCGTATGCACCCATATCTACCTGGCCATCCTGAATGCGTTCATTGCCGGCAATATCAAAGTCGGGCATCAAGTTTGCACCATTGTTACCGACATTGATGCAAGCCGAACCTTCGGCCAGATTCCAATCGCCTCCCGTAAATTCAGCACCAGCACCTTCGGTCGGACCGGCGAAGCACGGATGGACATCATCGCCCGTATTGCTACCCGAAAGCGTTATGTTGCCTGTGCCGCTATAGCCACCCTCGATGGCAGAATACGAAACCGTCAAACCGCTACCATAAATCCGGCTCGAAGCCGAGTTTTTCCTGTTCCCCCATACGATGCTGTTGGTCAAGACATTCGAGTTACCGTTGGAATAAATTCCCGCACTATTATAAGAGGATGACGTACTGGTTGTTGTGGTCAGGTTACATAGAATGTCACAGCAAACGAAATTGTTGTAATAATACACTCCCAAACCGCCATAACACAATGCAGTATTGTTGTTCACTATGCAGGAAACGACATTGTTGTAATAATAGGCATACAAACCGCCATAATTATTCGTTGCCGTATTGTTGCTGACAAAGCCATTGGTCATACTTGTGTAAGTGATGTAGGCACCGCCATAATTATAGGCGCTGTTGCCTCTGACAGTCGTGTTTGTCACTACAGCACGGCTTGAGGTGGAATTTCCCTCCACATAAAGACCGCCGCCGTAACCATTCGTGGTGTTGTCCTCAATCACGCAGTTCAAGACCGAAGAATTGTATTGGGCGTAGACACCGCCTGCGTATGCGTAACTATATGAATAGCTGCTGTTTGTGGCATTGTCATGTATATTACATTGGAACATGTTACCATACTGCAGATATACGCCGCCACCATACACGCTGTTAGAGGAAGTCTGTTTGACATAGTTGCCATAAATCTCACAGTTTTGCATGTTGCCATATTTGCAATACACGCCGCCACCGTATGAATTGTCGTAATTGCTATTGTTTCCTAAAATGGTGTCGTTGCGGATGATACAGTTGTTTAAGGTGCCGTAATAGAGGTATGCGCCGGCTCCATAACCGTAATAAAGGCGACCACGCTCAATGGTGAAGCCGTCCCACAAGGCTGCCGACGACGATGTGCCTTGATAAAGCACGCGCTGCACATTCTGACCGTCAAGGATGGAAGCGTTGGCAGCGAAATCACGCTGGCTCTTGTCGTAATCGGCCGGTTCGTTTCCAGCAAAACCGCCATACACCTTCACACCCGATTCCATCGTGAAGGCATTGTCGTTACGCTCGCCGTTGCCGACGTATGTGCCGCCAGCCACCCAAACCTGATATGTCGGAGAAACCAAAGATGCCACACTGACCGCTAACTGAAGATTATCGGTGGCGTTGTCCCACGACGAACCGTCTTTCGACCCAGAACCATTCGGTTTGACATAGATGATGCCGTTCACATCGGCCACCAGAAGCGTTATTGCGCCGAACTCAGATTCGTAGCAGCCCATATCGACCTTATCGGACTGGATGCGGTAATTGCCGGCCAAATCGAAATCGGGCAACGTGACATTGCTCGTCGTTCCATGGTCGATGCACGCCGAACCTTCCTGCAAAGTCCAGTCGCCACCCGAATAGCTTGCGCCGAAACCTTCTGTTGGGGAAACAAACTTCGGACTCATCGAAGCACCTTCGTTTTCCGAAGCCAATGGCAAATTACCCGTTCCTGCAAAACCACCTTCAACGGCATTGTAAGTAGCCGTGACCGTTCCCCTATTGGTAATCTGGTTGGAACCCGAGTCACATTTATTGCCCCAGACAAGGTTATTGGTCAGTTTCACGCTCGAAGTCGCGCTGCTGTTCACATATATACCGCAACCGGCATTGTTGGCTGCCGAGTTCTGCACAATGGTATTGTTCAGCAACTGCTGGTAATTACTGCTGAGATAAATGCCGCCACCTGCGGCTGTCGAACTGTTGTTGCTCACCAAACAGTCGGTCATCTTGGCATATTGGTTCAGATAAGCACCTGCGCCCGTTCTTCCAGCTGTGTTGTTCTGAATGTAGCAATCCTGAATGTTGGTATAGGAAGAAGACCCGTACACATACATGCCGCCGCCGAAACCATTTGTAGCATTATTCCTGAAAACACAGCTTGTAATGTTTGGAACCTGATCGGCATACAGACCACCCGCATACGCGTAATCAGTGGAATACGAATTTTGCGTTTGGTTATTGTGAATGTTACAGTTGCTCAGGTTTGCATACGAAGCATAAACGCCGCCGCCATAGGCATAATACGAAGTGCTCAAACTGATGCTGTTGCCGTAGATTTCGCAATTGTCCAAGGTGCCGTAACTCACATAAACGCCAGCGCCATACGAATTGCCAGCATTGCCCTGAATGACATTATTCCTGATGACACAATTTCTCAATGTCGAATATTGCAAGAGATAGGCACCCGCTCCATAACCCGAAGTAAGCTTACCGTTTTCAATGGTGAAGCCATCCCATGTTGCCGTCGTCGAACTTGTATAATTAACCGCCTGATACAGTACACGCTGCTGGTTTTGTCCGTCAAGAATAGAAGCATGAGTGGCAAAATCACGCTGGGTCAAGTCGTAATTATAAGGCTCGTTGCCGGCAAAGCCGCCATACACATTGACACCGGCCTGCATATAGAAAGCATTTTGGCCTGAAGGACCTTCGGTATAGGTGCCTTCCGCCACCCAAACCGACGCTTTCGGGTTGCAAGCCGAAGCTGCCGAAATGGCGAGATTAAGATAAGGCGTTGCGTTGTCCCATGATGAGCCGTTTCCAGTGCCGCCATTCTTAACGTAAATGATGTTATGCGCATCAGGCGTGATGACATAATTGGAGTTGTACGAGGTTTCGTATGCACCCAAATCGACTGCATCATTCTGAACACGGGAATTGCCAGCCAAATCGGTTTCAGGCAATGTGACATTCAAGCCTGTCGTTACACCTTTATTAATTAATATGGAGCCTTCTGTCAAGGTCCAGTCGCCGCCCGAATAAGAATTTCCAGCACCTTGAGTTGGAGAAGCGAATTTCGGATGCAGCAAACTGCCCGAATTGGCTGATGCTAGGCTGATGTTTCCAACACCTTGGAAACCACCTTCGACAGCCGAATAAGTCACCGTCGCATTGTAGATATTATCTCTCCCGCTGCCGTTCCTGTTGCCCCAAAGCACCGAATTCTGCATATTAAAGGAGGAACCATTTCCATAAATGCTGCTTCCGGAAGTCGCAGAGACCAAATTGTTCACAATCGTATTGTTGACATACGAAACATACGACGACGACACATAAACCGCTCCGCCTTCGCTGCTTGCCATATTGTTGGCCACCAAGCAGTTCGCCACATTGGTGTAACCTGAGTTGTAAAGGCCGCCACCCTGTGAACCCGTGTTATTTTCTATCTTACAGTTTATCAGGTTGACATAATTCGATGATTCGCCCGAAGTGCAGATACCGCCACCGCCATTGCTCGTCGTGTTATTTTTCACCACACAATTCTCAATTCTTGAACCATAATAGGCATAAATGCCTCCGCCATAGGAATAGGAGGAATAATACGAAGAATTAGCCGTGTTGTCGTGAATATCGCAGTTGCTGACGGTTCCATATTTCACATAAATGCCACCTCCACTGCCTAAATAACTTGAACTCGAACCTGAATAATTGACAGAATTATTACAGACCTCACAATCTTCAACCGTGCCATACAAAGCATAGATGCCGCCACCGAAAGCCGAAGAGGAAGCGTTGGCTATCGTATTGTTCTTTACGATACTGTTCCGTAGCGTTCCGCGATTCTTCAGATTGGCACCAGCACCATAACCAGTGGTAATCCTACCATTTTGAATCGTGAAACCGTCCCATACCGTCGTATGGTTTTCTGCAAAATCATAAAGTTGTTCGAGGACTCGGCGCGTATTGCTACCGTCAAGCACAGTTGGATGACTGGACACATTGCGCTGGTCGACAGAGGTTTCAGTTCCTGCAAAACCGCCAAACGCATTCACGCCTTCATACATGAAAAACGCGCTGCGGCCATCGGCCACATTGCCATAATAGGTGCCTTCCCTGAACCAAACCTGAGGCTTGCTCTGCAACGAGGCGGCAAACACCATCAGCGAGTCGACGGCAGGACATGCGTTCTGCCACGAGCTGCCGTTTTTCAGACCAGCGCCTTGCGGGCTGACATGCAATATGTTATCATTTCCAACAACAAGCTGATACATATCGAACTGCCACACGGGGCTTTCCGTCTCGCCGGCACTGTTGCGTTCCTTAATCTGCCAGTAATAAGTCTTATTGGTCGGCAAAATGGCCGAATAGGTTTCCGCAACGTCCGAAGTCCAGTCGACGGCCACCGTGGTAGGCGGATTGGTCTCCCCTATCAGCAACTGATATTCCAGAGTGAAATCGCCCAACGACCAGCCTAAGTAGCAACGGCTGTCGCCATTGTAGAAGCTGCAGTTTTCCGATGGCTGAGGGCGGTCGGCAGCAACAGGTTCCGACATTGAGGTGACATCGACCGAAACGGTAAAGCCTTGCATAGTGGACGAAGCCACCAGATAGTAGGTGCCCTGTTCCACAAACACATCACAGATTTGATAAGGCGAACGGAGCTGTTCCTCAAAAAACACGATGTCATCAATAAAGAAGCCGTCGTCATTGCTATTCACAGAACCATCCTTGTGATATTGCCATTTGAAAGTATGCGAACCGCGCGTAACCGGATATTCATATTTGATCCAGCTGCCGTTTCCGCTGATACCATCAATCTTAGCCGTGCCATCAAGATAGAAATAACCTTTGTCGTAGTTCGATTCCGATGAAACGCGGGCATAAAAACTCATCAAGCCGTTGGACGGAATGTCCATGGTGATTTCAATATAACAGTCAGAACCTGAAACGCCACGGTTTCCCGGAGCCAAGCAGTAGTTGCCCTGATGCGGGCTTATCGTCGAACGTGTCCAAGGGCGTGAGGCATCATTTGACCATTCAAAGGATTCGAAGATTTCCTGATCTTCAAAGTTACATTCCCAATTGCCCAACTGACCGAATCCCAAATAGTTGTTGCCTGCCATCGGGCCGCCTTCGCCTTCAAAGCCTTCACGGTAAAGTGCCATTTTCGGATCATCGCCCGAAACGACACCAGCCTTCATGACAACATCTTCATCGAAAGTCATCTTATAGACTGCATCATAGCCATCAGACTTGCTGCCTGGCAATTTGTAGTCATTATGCAGGTTAACGGAACGGTCGATGGTCTCATAAAAAGGAAATTCTGTGATTTCCTGAGCCAGTTCCCACACATCAGGACTGACTGGCGTGTAGGCCGTAGCTGTCATTGGCGTTGTAAGGCTTTGGCCATCTGCATAACTGATAATCAAGTCGCCCGTCATCTCGCCCGTTCCAGTTCCCGACGAAACCGAAAAATCAAACGAATCATTAATGTCCAATTCTTTTGGCAAATCCAAGCCGTTGATAACGAAAAAGTCATTACTTACCTGATAGGAATTGACCGTAGTTGCCGAACCGACATTCTGTAATGTGACATCGACCGGCTCCATCCAGCAGCCCGATGGACGTTCTCCCAAATCGATTGCGGCAGGTTCTAAAGCAATAATCGGAACCAATGGCATGACACTGAATTTCATATTGTTACGATAACTGCAAACCGAACCATCGAATGGACTTGACGGAGTGGAATTGTCGGAATCGCTGTACTGGAAAATGGATCTGGCCGAAGAAACGGCATGGGTATAGAACTTTTCTCCGTTATTGTCGTATGAACCTGTATTATCATCGACAGCCACCACAAGATTGTCCGTACCGTTGTAAAGGAACGGCGTAGCAAGCTCAATGTCAACCCAATAGCCATCGAAGCTGTTCTTAAAACTCACATTGCCCGTGAAGACCTGGGTCAAGCTGGAAGCAGGCACATAATCATTACCATTGGCGAAGCTCGACTTTTCAGTCACACCCATATAAATGGTGATTTTTCGGGTTCGTGTGGTGCCATTGTAATACTGGAACGCAATATGCGTGATGTTACACGCATTTTCCATTGCAAATTCGTCAGCACCAATGATTTGCTGCGTATATGAATATTTGTAATAGGTATTTGTCGGCAATACGTTACCATTGGTATAGCCCGTCCCCGACCCGATTGTGTATTCCAACGCATCCCTATTCATTCCTTTTTGGCAGAAAGCCGAATTCCCCAAAACGACAGCCATTACCGCCAGCACCATATATCTCATTATCAACCTCATAGTATATATTTTTTTGAAGTATATATTTACACTTTTTACAGAAAATGCAAAGATATGGAATTATTAATATCTCAAACAGGTATTATCACATATAATTATCAACAAGTTATAAACAATGGTGTTGATAACTCGTGGAACTTTTCCTCCAACAAGCCAATGTTCACAGGCATTTCCGAGCAGTTCGGAGATGCTGTTGAAACACATTTCGGTGAAAAAGAATTATTCCACCACGACTTTCACGGCACGGCGGAATGATTCGCTTGAAACGATTACGATGTAAATGCCACTTTGTTCAACGCTGATTTCTTCATGCTCTGAAGGATTGCCATTTTCATAAATCTTTCGGCCAAAAACATCGAAAACCGCGACCTTTTTCATTGATGGACACTTCACCGAGAACCATCCATTTGAGGGATTCGGATAAACAGAAAACACATCCGTATTTTCCTCAACTTCACTAACATACACAAAATGTGCCGTCAAGTGGCAATCGCGCGAAACTGCAAAGCTGTATTCAGGTTCCTCGCTCAACGTGTCGCCCGACATTTCCCAATGAGAAAAATAGTAATCGCCCAACGCGACAGCCTTCACCGTGCAGACATCGCCATAATAGAACCAGCCGCCGCCTTCCACCGTTCCGCCCATTTCAGGCTCAGCCGACACCGTGACTTCGTAAGGCACCTGGAAGAAATGCGCCGTCAAATCATGGTTTTCATTGACTGCAAAACTATATGAAGATGAATTGCTTACCGTCACACCGTCTTCGGTCCACTTATCAAAGCCGTAGCCTGGTTCCGGATGCGCCACAAGCTGGCACTGCGTGCCGGCTATATAATTGCCCGCTCCAGTAATGCTTCCGCCATTGATTGGTTCGGGCGTTGCCGTCACCACATAACAATCCTGTGCAAAAGTGGCCACGAAATGATGGTTGCCGTCAACGGCAAAAGCATAATCTTGCGCCGTGCTCACCACTTCGCCGTTTTCCTGCCAATTGATGAAATAATAAGTGGAATTTGCCGCAGCACGAACCGTAACCGAATCACCGAAATGATAGATTCCGTTGCCTTCGACAGAACCACCATCGGCAGGCTCTGCGTCAAGGCTGATTTCATATTCATCAGGCTGAAAAACTGCAATCAGGCATCGGTCGTTTTCAACCGTGAAAACATAAACGCTATCCGTGCTGACTGAGGTTCCGTTTTCCTGCCATTCGGCGAAAGAATAACCATAATGGGCACTTGCCGTCAAAGTGCAGGTCTCGCCAATGAGATACGTTCCCGAACCTTCAGCCAAGCCCGCTACGGCCGGATAAGGACGAGCCTCAATCGAACAGGAGATCCTTTCAAAATTTGCCGTCAGATTTCTGTCGGAAACAACGGCAAAAGCATAGTTTTCAGAGGTTGAGACAATTTCGCCGTTCTCAGTCCATTGCACAAACCGGAATTGTCCGGAAGGTGTCGCCGTGAGCGTACATATTGCACCATCGGCATAAACGCCCGCTCCCGAAACCGTTCCCGCATCATCAGGCGAAACCTCGGCCTCAATTTGCCAGATTATAGGTTCAAAACAAGCCGTCAGCGCTCGGTCGTTGGTAGCGGCAAAGGCATATTCCGTTTCCGTTGAAACGGTCTCGCCGTTTTCCTGCCAATACAAGAAACGGTAATGCTCGGCCGGCGCAGCCGTCAAGGTAACGGTTTCGCCCATCAGGAAAGTGCCGCCGCCCGTTGCGGTGCCGCCTTCGGCGGGCTGCACATCGGTCGTAACGACACACGAACCACCCGTAAACGAAAAAACGTATGGCTCTGACAATGAACCCAAAATAGCATTGGCAGAAAAATTAATCGAGACCTGTGACGTTAGATTCAGTTCGGTTCCCGTGGCATGGTCATACAGACGGAAATCCAGAACATGACCGTATTGTCCGTAAAGCGTCAGGAAAACCAAGCAACGGTCCAATCCCGCATAATAGGCCAGCATCTCGCTGCCACGACATTCATCATCACAAAAAGCTCCTATTTCGAGTTGCGCCGAGGCCTGCTCCAAGCCATTGATTTCAATCACGCCAATCACATTCATGTTGTCGGCAAACTGATATGGATCTGGAATCCAGTGGTTTGCCAATGCCATCCGGTTAACGAGTGCCAGCAATAAAATCAATAATGTTTTTCGCATCATCTCCTATTTTTTGTGCAAAATTAAAAAAACTGTTTTTAAAATCAGAAACGCCACCCATTTCCACGCAGGATTTGCAAACGGAACAAACAGGCAAAGAATCCATACGCTTTGCTATCTTTTCAGTTTCACAACAGTTCCTGGTTTCACCACATTGCCTAAATCACCATTGTATTTCTTCAGTTTATCCAGTTTCACGGCAAAACGGAGTGCCACATCACGCAAGGTCATGGTTTCCTCGACTGTGAAGGTTGACGGATGCCTGCATTTATTCTTCAACGGGACCACGTACACCGCATCACCACTAAGGAAGACAAAATCCTTTGGACTTGAAATGCAATTATAATCAGCGATTTGGCGTGTCGCAATGCCTAATTCCTTGGCTAATGATTTCGGGGTTTCGCCTTCCTTGGCATAAATGAAACGCACGCCGTTGTTAAGATAAATGAAACGCCCTGTTTCCGTCATATCAACGATTTCGAAAGCCGATTTCACATCAGGATTATAGAGCAGGCCGAAATCTTCAAATGAAGTTTCGGCAAGTTGCGGTTCAGATTCGGGTTCTTCCACAGGTACTTTTTCATCTATAAGGCCCAAGGCCTCGCGGTCGTAGCGCGTCAAGTCATACTGGTTGATTCGCGCAATCAGCAGTTGCGCATATTTAGGATTAGTGGCATAACCCGCTGCCTTCAAACCTTTCGCCCAACCCTCATAATCAGTGATTTCCAGATCGAATAAAGCTGCGTAACGGCTTCTTCCCGTCAGGAAAAGCGAGTGATCAACAAAGGACTCCTCAGCATTTCTGTATTTGCGGAAACACTCGTTTTTCTCGTCATCATCCATAGTATAGGTTTTGCCTGTCCAGCCCTTATGACATTTTATGCCGAAATGGTTTTTTGCCTCACGCGCCAACTCGCTATTGCCGCAACCCGACTCCAAAAGGCCTTGCGCCAAAGTGATGGAAGCCGGAATCTTATGCTCGCGCATTTCGCGCATGGCAATGTCCTTGTAAGTTTCGATATATTCCTCAGCAGTAATTCTTTGCGCCTGCAAAAAAAGCGGGAAACACAACAATAAAACGGAAAATAATTTCTTCATAAGACGATTTGAATTTGAGCGGTAAAGATAGGTAAAAAAATATTCGCCGACCGAACATATTTTTTACTATTTTTGGCAGTTTATTATACCCTTATGGATACAACAAGAATCTTCAAATATTTCCCCGAACTGAGCGAACAGCAAAAGTCGCAGTTCAACCAGTTGAAAGACTTGTATTTAGACTGGAACAGCAAAATCAATGTCATTTCCAGGAAGGACATGGACCACTTCTACGAGCATCATGTTTTGCATTGCCTTGCCATTGCGAAATACATGGAATTGCTCCCTGGAATGAGAATCATGGACTTGGGCACGGGCGGCGGTTTCCCCGGCATCCCGTTGGCCATCATGTTTCCGCAGACCGAATTCTATCTGATTGACGGCACAGGAAAGAAAATCACCGTGGTCAATGCCGTGAAAGAAGCCATCGGCTTGCAAAACGTTGTGGCAGAGCACAAACGCGCCGAAGAAGTGAAAGAGAAATTCGATTTCATCACCGGACGTGCCGTTATGACCTTGCCCGAAATCGTCAATCTGGCGGGCAACAAGTTGAGAATCAGAGGTGACATTGAGGCTGGCGGCATCCTTTACCTGAAAGGCGGCGACTTGACAGCGGAATTCAATGCCATCTCAAAATATTGGAAGCACAAGAAAGTGGCTGTCAGCAAATGGTTTAGGGAGGAGTATTTTGAAGAGAAATATGTGGTTCATTTGTATTAAGCAATTATTTCAAGTTCAAAACATTCTAAATAATGAGATTCCCGCCTGCGCGGGAATGACGGCCTCGAAAAAAGGCCGTCAAAGAGTCTAAAAGTCCAAATGTCAAATTGTCTAAAAGTTTAACAATCAAATAATTCAAAAAATGAAAAAGTTAGCATTACTTTTCCTTGCAGTGGCTGGTTTTGCCACGGCAAGCATCGCACAGCAGATGCCGCCATGTCCGTCAGACCCTAACGTCAGGACTGGCCAATTGGAAAACGGATTGACTTACTACATCCGTCACAACGAGAAACCGGCACAGCGCGCCAATTTCTACATTGCGCAGAAAGTCGGTTCCATTCTTGAAGAAGAAGAGCAGCGCGGTCTGGCTCACTTCCTCGAACACATGTGCTTCAACGGCACGCAGCATTTCCCTGGCAAGGATCTGCTTAACTACATGGAACACAACGGTGTGAAGTTCGGCGAAAACGTCAACGCATGGACCAGCATCGAGCAGACCGTCTACATGCTGACCAACGTCCCGACCACCAATCCCGGCCTGATTGACTCCTGCCTTTTGGTTTTGCACGACTGGTCGAACTACGTTTCACTTGAAGACGAAGAAATCGACAAGGAACGTGGCGTTATTCTGGAAGAAATGCGTCAAGGACAAAACGCCATGATGCGTATGTACGAAACTTTGCTTCCAGCCCTGTATCCAGATAGCCCTTACGGTGCCCGTCTGCCAATCGGTACCGAACAAGTGGTTGCCAACTTCGATTACGAAACCCTACGTGCCTATTATAGAAAATGGTATCGCCCTGACTTGCAAGGCATCATCATCGTTGGTGACATCGATGTAGACCAAATCGAAAACAGAGTGAAGACCATGTTTGGTGCCATTCCTGCTGCCGAAAATCCGGCAGAACGCACACGTTTCCAGGTCGCTGACAACGACGAACCATTGGTCGCCATCGCTTCCGACAAAGAAGAGACCAGCTATCAAATCAGCGTTTACTACAAGCACGACATTACCCCGATGGAAGAAAGAGGTAATCTCGATTATTGGATTTCGACATACGTCAACGACATCATTTCAAGCATGTATAACAACCGCTTGGAAGAACTGACCCAGAAGCCGAATCCTCCATTCATTTACGCAGGTGGCTATTACGGAACTTACTTTGTTTCAGACACTAAGGACGCTTGGTCGAGTGCTGCCTACGCAAAAGACTTCAACGGCATTGACGAAGCTCTCAGCGCCATCATCATGGAAAACAACCGCATGAAGCAATTCGGGTTCACCGCTTCGGAATACGAACGCGCCAAGGCCGATTATCTCAGACAAGTCGAAAGCCAGTTTGAAGAACGCAACAAGCAGGACAACGGCAGATACCTCTACCCTATCCTCAACCATTTCCTGTCCAACGAACCTATGATGGGCATCGAAAACGAATATGCACTGCTTTCGCAAATCATGCCTGCTCTGCCTCTGGAAGCCATTAACGCTTACGCTCAGGAACTTATCACCGAAAAGAACATTGCCATCGCACTGACTGCTCCACAGAAAGAAGGCGAAACACTGCCTACCAAGGACGAACTTCTGGCCCTCTTCAACAAGGCAAACGCCATGGAAGTTGAAGCCTATACCGAGACCGTTTCCGACGAACCTCTCATCGCCCAACTGCCAAAGAGCGGTAAAATCACCGACAAGAAGGCCAACGACACTTTCGGCACTACCGAACTCACCCTCAGCAACGGCATGAAGGTCATCTACAAGCCTACCACTTACAAGGATGACGAAATCGTCATGTCAGGCTACAGCTTTGGCGGTTACTCCGTCATGAGCATGGACGACCCTTACACTTTGCAGGAAATCAACGAATTGGCCACACTGGGCGGCGTTGGCAATTTCAGCGCCATCGACCTTCCAAAGGTTTTGGCCGGCAAGAAAGCCAGCGTTTATCCTTCCATCAGCAATTACACTGAAGGCATGAGCGGCAGCTGCTCCGTGAAGGATTTGGAAACCATGCTCCAACTCACCTATTTATATTTTACTGCACCACGCGCCGACGAAGAAGCCCTTCAATCCTACCTGACCCGCACCAAGTCGATGCTGGCCAATGCCGAATCAGACCCAATGACAGCTTTCCGCGACAGCCTCTATGCCGTCATGTACGACTCACATCCATTGGTAAAGCGCATGAAAGCAGAAGATTACGACAAGATTGACTACGCAAAGGCCCTGAAACTCTATCAGGAACGCTTCAGCGACCCGAACAACTTTGTCTTCACATTCGTCGGCAACATCGACCCAGCCACTTTCGAACCAATGGTTGAACAATACCTCGGTGCCCTGAAGTCACAGAAGAACGACGAGACTTGGAAAGACAACGGTCTGAACCTCACCAAGAAAGACAACATTTGCCACTACAAAAAGCAGATGGAAACGCCAAAGGCTACCTGCTACATGATTTACAACGGCGCCATGGAATACACCCTCAAGAACCAGCTCGCCATGCAATGCCTGAACGATGTGATGGACATCGTCTACACCGAAAAAATCCGTGAAGACGAAGGCGGCACCTACGGTGTCGGCGTTCAAGGCAATGTCGGTCTCCGTCCTGAAGGCAACTTCATGTTCCTCATCGGTTTCGACACCAACAAGGAAATGCACGAAAAGCTGATGAACATCGCCAAGGCTGAACTCGCCAACGTTTCAAACAACGGCCCACGTCCGGAAGACCTCAAGAAGGTGAAGGAATTCCTTGTGAAGAAACATGCTGAAAATCTCGAAAGCAACCGTTACTGGATGAACAGCATCGTCGCTGAACAGCGCGATGGCTTCAACCAGATGAAGGATTACGAAGAAGTCCTCAACAGCATCAGCAGCGATGACGTTGCAGCCATGGCAAAGAAAGTCCTCAACGGCTACAAGAAGGAAATCGTCCAACTGCCTGAATAAAAAGGTTCAAAGGCGCTTTGCGCGGAGAAAAATTGTTCAAAAAGCGTTCATGCGCTTGTCGGAGAAAACGCTTTTTGAACGATTTTGAACCACTTAAACAATTGACAAACAATTTAGTATTAACAATAAAAATTTAGTCAAATGACAGAAAAACTAACAATGAGAGACAATGCCACCTATAGGTGGATTGCCTTACTGCTTTTGGCCCTGGCCATGTTTTGTTCATACATCTTTATGGACATTCTCTCCCCCATTAAGGACCTGATGATGCTTCCTATCGAAGAAGGCGGTCGCGGTTGGGATTCAACGGCATTTGGCACTATGCAAGGTGCCGAGACTTTCCTTAATGTGTTTGTATTCTTCCTGATTTTTGCAGGCATCATCCTCGACAAGATGGGTGTCCGTTTCACCGCAGTCCTTTCAGGTGCAGTGATGTTAGTAGGCGCCCTCATCGAATGGTATGCCGTTTCCGACAAGTTCATCGGCAGCGGTGCTGAAACATGGTTCACCAACAACCTTAACTACATCCCTGGTTTTGAAGAGATTGGCGTCGCCCCATTCTATAGAGGCATGCCTGCTTCAGCTAAGCTTGCCGCCCTCGGTTTCATGCTGTTCGGCTGCGGTACTGAAATGGGCGGCATCACCGTTTCACGCGGTATCGTGAAATGGTTCAAGGGCCGCGACACCGCCTTGGCTATGGGTTCTGAAATGGCTCTGGCTCGTCTCGGCGTTGCTACCTGCATGATTTTCTCACCTTATTTTGCAAAACTCGGCGGCAGCGTCCATGTCGACAAGTCAGTGGCTTTCGGCGTTGTACTGCTCTGCATCGCACTCATTATGTTTGTTGTCTATTTCTTCATGGATAAGAAATTGGACGCCCAAACTGGCGAAGCCGAAGAAAAAGACGACCCATTCAAGGTTTCAGATATCGGCAAGATTCTGTCAAGCCTCGGTTTCTGGCTGGTTGCCCTTCTCTGCGTGCTCTATTACTCAGCTATTTTCCCATTCCAGAAATATGCCGTCAACATGTTGCAGTGCAACCTGACCCTGGTTCCTGGCGAAGGTTTCTGGGCAAGCAATAGCGTCACAATCGTTCAATACATCATCATGCTTGTTGTGGCCATCTGCGCATTCGCAAGCAACTTCTCGAAGAAGAAAGGCCTGAAATTCGGCCTGATGGCTCTCGCCGTTGTGGCTCTCGTCGTTTACTGCTGGATGGGTTACAAGCGCGGCACTGCCGAAACCATTTTCGCCGTGTTCCCACTGCTCGCCGTGGCCATCACGCCAATTCTTGGCAACTATGTCGACCACAAAGGCAAGGCAGCTTCCATGCTGATGATTGGCTCACTGCTGCTCATCCTTTGCCACCTCACCTTCGCATTTGTCCTGCCTATGTTCAAGGGCAATGCCGTTGGCGGCATCATCGTGGCTTACCTCACCATCTTAGTCCTCGGCGCATCGTTCTCATTGGTTCCAGCCGCTTTGTGGCCAAGCGTTCCAAAGCTCGTTGACGAAAAAATCATCGGTTCGGCCTACGCACTCATTTTCTGGATCCAGAACATCGGCTTGTGGCTGTTCCCTCTGCTGATTGGCAAGGTTCTCGACAAGACCAACCCAGGCGTAACCGATCCTACGGCATTCAACTACACATGGCCTCTCGTCATGTTGGCATGCTTAGGCATTGCAGCCCTGATTATCGGCATCATCCTCAAGAGTGTCGACAAGAAGAAACACCTCGGACTGGAAGAGCCTAACATCGTTGAATAATAATAATCAATGTATAAATGAAAAAAGCCGCCTGTTTGGGCGGCTTTTTCATTTTATCGTGCAACAAACGGAATGTTGCACATTTCAAGGATTTCGGTGACAAACTTCCGTTCCAAAACGCCAAACTCTCCATCAGAACGCGCAATTTTGGTCATCATAAGCGAAAAATCATGTTTTTTCTCTTTCGGCAAACGCTTCAATGTTTCAAAGGTTTTAGATTGCAATTCATCTTTCGGACAAGGCACAAAACTCTCATCCGAAAAATTCAGTTCCTTTAAACACTCCTGATAAACAGCCATTTCCGCATCATGCTTCAGATAATCAGCCTGAGCTAAATTGTAGAGCACGCTGACGATGGCTTCCTGTTCTGTTCTTGTGTATTCCATACCGTTGTTTTTCAAATTATTCTCTCTGTGACCATGCCATTCCACCGGTTTCAGTCCACCAAGTGCGATGTTACCGATTTGCACCCGAATCGAACAGATAGTCCGAAGATACGCTAACTGAGAAGCCAATGTCATTGCGGGATGCAAAGGTATATTTTTTATTTGTTCTCCTATGGCTGTCCACTAAAAAAAACGATAACGTTCTTCGACATTCTCAACAAAGAAAAAAGAACAGCCAAGTGCCAATTGCGGAAAGCCTCCGCTCGGACGAACCCTGACTATTCTCAAAAAAAGTAACCAGACGGCTGGTGGGGTAAAGCCTCCCCTTTAGCATAGGCATCCGATTACTTTCGCCAGCAAAAGTATGAATAATTTCTAATACGCAACAAAATGAAGGGAACAATGAAAAAAAAGCGATAGGGCGCCATCTAATGCTATCCGCAAGGTTAGGCCACTCGTCCACCGCTTTCGCCAGCAAAAGTAAAAAAAATTGCGGCTAAAACGATTTTATTGGACAATATTATTTTTGAAAAGATTCATGTAAGATTTGTTTCCAATCCCACCCACTCATTCCGCAATCTTCTGAAGCACGAAATCAGCGATTTTGCCCCGCGCCTCGGTCATGCCGATTTTCTTGCGGATGTTGGTACGCCCCTTCCCCACCGTGTCGGGACTTACCTTTAGAATGTCAGCCACTTCCTGCACCGAAAACGGCATCATGGACAAGATGCAAATGCGGAACTCCCAGTCGGCGAGCGTCGGGAACTTGCTGCGAATGCCCTCCACCACATCGGGATAGGTTTTCTGGTATTCGTTGAAAATGGCGTCATACGCAGTTTCGGCTTTCTTACCACAGACAAACCCTTTCAGTTTCTGATAGGTAGCCACGTTTTTCTCCTTGGCTTCGCCGAGTTGGAACACCTTGAAAATCAATTCCGCTTTTTGGAACATATTGTTTTTCGTAGTCTCCGAAACGGCTTCATATTCCGTCTGCAAAGCAATGATTTCCTCATTCAGTTCGGCCATTTTCTTTCGCTTTTTCGACAGGTTCATCACCACGGCAAGCACCGCCGAGAGTGCCGCCAAAAGCGACAAGGAAAGCACTATGACCCAACGCTGCTTGCGAATCAGCGCGTGGTTAAAGTCGTTTTGCAAGACCGCACATTTATTGTAATAATAAAGCGCACTGTCGATTTCGCCCGCCATTTCGAAAAGTCTTCCCATAGCACCATAATTGCGTTCCAAAACCGTGAAATCGTTGTCATTCAATTTGTTGGAATTTCTGAAATCAGCCAAGACCGCAGCATGGTTTGCCGAATCGGTGTATAAGGTCGAGACGGTTTGCTTCACTTTGTCCACCAAGGCGGCATTACCCGAGGTTTCTGCAATGGAGAAAGCCTCATTGATAGCCACCGCCGCCGAATCATAATCGCCGCGCTGCCAATACGCGCAACCGCTGTAAAGGGACGACGAGGCCTGCATTTCGGCATCATCACAATGCTTGGAAAAATAACGCTGCACTTCGAAAACCGATGTGTCCTGCGAAATGTCTTCGCCATTCTCAAACTTCGTTTCGATTTCGGCAAGGCGTTTCTCCATCATCATCCGGCGGTTGCTTTCGTCGCAGGAAACGATGAAAAACATTGCACCGAACAAGAGCAAAATCACCAAAGAATTATTGTTGCGCATGACTGTAGTTTT
>JAZQPN010000257.1:0-10195 GCA_045628585.1 Bacteroidales bacterium
AAAACGATTGGCGTCCCTTTTCAGGAACGCCAACCCCACAAAAAAATGTATTAAAATGAAAAGAATTATTTCAGTCTTCTGAACTGGCAGGTGAAGTGACGCATGAGTTCAGCTTCCCAAGTGATTTCCAGACCGCGGGTGATGGTTTCGCGACGGTCGTAAACGTTCTTCAAAGCTGCTGCGATTACATCCATGTGGTTGTTGGTGTAGGTGCGGCGGCAGATGCAGAGACGCAGGAGGTCGAGACCACCAAAGCGATTTTCACGGGTAACGGGATCACGGTCAGCAAGTACATAACCGATTTCGCAGCCACGGATACCAGCTTCAAGATAGAGTTCGCAGGTCAAAGTCTGAGCGGGGAACTCTTCCTTAGGAACGTTGCAGAGCACCTTGTCGGCATCTACGAACAGAGCATGACCGCCAACGGGACGCTGGTAAGGAATGCCATATTCGTCGAGTTTCTTGGCGAGGTATTCGACTTGTTTGATACGGGTTTCAACCATGTCGAACTCGGTGTTTTCGTCGAGACCTACTGCGAGGGCTGCCATATCACGGCCGTTCATACCGCCGTATGTAAGGAATCCTTCGAATGGGATGCAGAACTGCTTGCAGCCTTCGTAGAGCGTTTCGTTGTTGGTAGCGATGAAACCACCCATGTTGACGAGACCGTCTTTCTTTGCGGACATGGTCATGCTGTCAACGTGCGAGAACATTTCTTTGCAGATTTCCTTGATGGTCTTGTCTGCGTAGCCTTCTTCGCGGGTCTTGATGAAATAGGCATTCTCGACAAAACGAGCGGAGTCCATGTTTACGGGCACGCCGTATTTGTGGCAGAGTTCGCAGGTTTCGCGGATGTTCTTCATGCTAACAGGCTGACCGCCAACGGTGTTGTTGGTGCAGGTAAGAACCATGAAAGGAACGTTGCCCTTGTTTTCTTGAAGAATCTTTTCGAGTTTTTCAAGGCTTACATTGCCCTTGAAAGGAATTTCGAGCTGGGTGTTCTTGGCTTCGTCGATGGTGACGTCGATAGCGAAAGCTTTGCGGCTCTCAATGTGACCTTTGGTGGTGTCGAAGTGGGCGTTGCCAGGAATGATTTGGCCAGGTTTTACGAGATAGCTGAACATAACGTTTTCAGCAGCACGGCCTTGGTGGGTAGGGATAACATACTTGAATCCCGTGATTTTGGTAATGGTGTTCTTCAGTTCATAGAAAGAACGTGCACCGGCATAGCTTTCGTCACCCATCATCAGTGCACTCCACTGACGGTCGCTCATAGCACCAGTACCAGAGTCGGTAAGACAGTCGATGTAAACCTTGTCGGATTCGAGCATGAATACGTTGTTGTGGGCTTCTTCGAGCCATTTTTCGCGTTCTTCGCGGGTGGATTTCTTAATGGGTTCTACCATTTTGATTTTCCACGCTTCTGCAAATGGAAGTTCCATGATAAATGTTGTTTAATTGTTTATTGTTGAATTGATTAATTGTTATTTGATTAATTGTTGCTGTTCGTTGAGCTTGTCGAAACGAAGATAATTATTTGCCTAACCCATAGACAAACGCACTTGCGCTCGAAATAATATGTGAAAGGCAAAAAACAAATAGAAAACCTCAGAAACGGTCGCGTTCCTTGACGTTGATATAGTTCGGCTTTTCTATTTGAAGCGTCATTTTCATTGTGCCTTGAAAAAGTGGGTCAAAGATAGGAAAAATAAATGGATTGCAAGACTTTTTCAAGAAAAAATACTTTCCTTGCTCAAGAAGTGCTATCTTAATGATACGACAAAAGAGGTGCATTTCGGCACCTCTTTTGCTTTTGCAACGGTAAATTGCACTGCTAAGCAATTCCCGATGCGTAGAAACTTCGCAAATTTCTTATTTCTTCTTCTTGCCAACGAGGTATGCGCCAGCAAGACCAACAAGCAGCAGCGTACCGCTGCCTACAGGAGTGTAGTAGTCGGTTCCTTGACCGAAGCCATCCGGGTTGTTGATATTGAAGCCTGGGTCTACGTCTTCACGCTGGTTGCCATTATCTTCCAAGACAAACACTTGCGCCGATGCCGATGCAGCCAACATCAGTGCAGCTGCCATTGTCATTATTTTCTTTTTCATTTTTTCTTTCCTTCTTTGTATTTTTTCGGAGAGAGGAAGAAGAAGTCTTGACTCCTTCTTCCTTTTTCCTATTTCTTATTCTACAACTATCTTTTGAACCTTAGTCATGTTGTTGCTGGTGAGTTTCAACACATACACGCCTTGGGCTGCCTGCGGCAGGCTCATGGTGTTCTGTGCATTGGTGAGCTTGGTGCTGGCAATGGTGCGGCCGCACAGGTCAATGACCTCAAGCCAACCTTCACCGTTGACCACCAGGTTGCCGTCGTGCATGAAGGCGAATGTCTCGGTTTCGGCAGCTCCGTTTTCTTCAACGCCAGTGTAAGCGAACATCATCTTGAAGCGTGACTTATAGTCGCTTCTATTGGATGTGAATGTGTAACCGTCGCTGGTGAGCATGTCGATGTCCATGCCGGTCATGTTGTCGATGAGGTGGAGATAGCTGAACGTTGCGTTGGCAGTGCTCCAAGTCATAGTGTAGGTACCATCTTCGAGTGCATCGAAATGAACTGGCAGATGATCGGTTGCATCATCGAGATAAAGCAGAGCACAGTCGTCGCCATTGTAATGGAAGTAAACCTTGCCGTTGGCGCCGATGTTCATCATCTTGGCTGCGCCTTCGACTTGCGGTCTGCCAAATTCAACCACTGCGATATCGTTATCGCCGCTAGCATCAGCGACCATGAGGTTAACCAATGGATATGCAGGCTGTTCGGCGCGCTTTGCGCTTGACGTGGCCTTATCGAGACGCATGTCGTTGGTGAACTTAGCTTTTCCCGAGTTTGCTGCAACGATGAAGAAACCTTCGTGCATGCCGAGAGTACCTGTAGGAGCGTATGAACCACGTGATGGCGTCGAAGCCATGCCTTGTACATAGGCACCCTTTTCAGGGTCATAGACTGCGTAAGTAGGAATAAGGGCTCCCGACTTGCTTGAGCCTGAGAACAAGCCTGAGTTCACAGTCAGGAACTCGCCAAGGTCAAGATAACTCTGGTAAGGGTTGGCAAGCAGATTGTAGCCCTTCAGTTCAGTGCCTTCGTTGGCCGGGATGGCAGGACTTGCACTTGCATTAAGCGATCCGGCTTTAATAGTGACAGGGATGGTGAAGTCTCCGCTGGTGAGTTCGCCACCGGCCTGGAGCAAGGTGCGACCTGCGAACGATGCCAGATAACCCTTACCTGGTACCAGACTGGTTTCATTGGTGTAGGCAATGTTCTGGTGTTGGTCGTTCATGTGCCAGTGGCTGTCGAATCTGCGCTTGAAGTTGATCCAGTGGTATTCCGTCTCGTAGAAGCAGTAGAGGTCGAGGTCGGCCATCGTGATGCCTTGTGGGTAGAAGGATGCATAGCTGCCTGTGGCGATGCTTGCGCCGCATGGATTTGGATTTTCGTTATATTCAGAATAATTGGCATAGCTGAAACCTATAGGGCTGTTGCCGTTCAGCGATGACGAGATGTGATGCCAGCTGCGGCTTGCATCGTCGAACTCTTGGCAGGTGTAGGTGTTGACCAGTTTACTGTCAGCATTCTGCAACAGAGCCACGCCGTCTTCAACATAAACCTTGATGTCGTTGTCGCTGTTATCGGCAGTGATGAATTCAGAAACTGGGCTTGAAATGGTGCCAGACCAAGGTGTTCTGTAAACGAACAGGCAACCTTTCGGTTCCGTCTCGGCTGCAAAACGGTCGTAAATGTCATTGAAACTGTTGTCGTATTCGAGGCGGACACCATCCTTCGAACCGACCACGGTATAGTTCAACGTAGAGATGATATTGTCGTATGAAAGCACAGGATAGTCGGCGTTCACGTCGCTGGCCTTGGTGCGCATCCATTGCGAATAACTTGCTCCCGTTTGGTCGTCAACCCAATCGTTCAGTCTGCTAAGCAATGTGGTTGCTTCTTCCGTTCCATAAGCGCTCTCGCCATCCATCATGACCTGGTTGTCTTTGAGATAGCTCGTGTAAGTGTAAGGAAGGATAACGGCATTGTACTGGCCATAGTGTTCTGGAGTGGTTTGAGAACCAGCCAGGATAAGAGGCTGATTAGGCGTTGATGTGGAACCGACCTTGATATTTCTCAGCGATAACTCCGGATAGTAGCAGTAGTCAATTGTTCCGTCGTTGTAGCCAGCGAACATGCCGAACATAGAGATTGTTGCCGTCAGTTCGTTGTTTCGTTCGAGACGGACGTAGCAGTTCTTCACCGAGCCGTAGTTCTCGCCGACAAGACCGCCTACATAACGGTTGGCATTTTCAGGAACTGTCTGGTCTTCTCCTTGGCTTCCTGCGTGTTTGATTTCAGGATTAGAGAAACAGTTCTCAATGATGGTGTTGGCTGTGGTCAGACCAACAAGACCACCTACTGTGTAAGCCTGCTGGTTCGGATAGATACCGCCATCGTCTTTTGTCGTAGCATCGATTTGTGCCGTGGCAATGCAGTTACGGATGACTGGAGATGTTGTCACATCACCTTCCGTAAAGTCTTTAGCTTCGCCGACGAGACCGCCGACTACCACCTTGTGCGAATCTTCGTCTTGCTGTGTTTCCGAACCAGCTGGAGTAAGGGTACCTGACACAATGCAGTTTTCGGCTACGCCACCGCTCATCTCTCCTATCAGGTTGGCCATACGTGCACATTCGCCCGAGACGAACTCGCAATCGGCAAGCACCACGTTGCTGATAGTAGCGCCGTGAGTCATACCGAACATACCGTAATTATAGTAACCAATAAGACTCATGGTCTTCAAACCGGAAATGGTGTGACCATTACCTTGGAAGGTACCACTGTAATAGTAATCGGCTCCATGCAGTTCACTATCGTTGTGGTCGTATTCGCCAATCGGAACCCAATTGTTTCCCGACATATCAATATCGGCGGTAACGGTACCATTCAAATTCGGTTGCGGGCCATCGCTGTTATAATTCGTTCCGTTCACGAGGGTCATGAAATAGGCTAAGTCTTCCGGACTGTCGATGTTGTCGTAACTGAAACCTACAGGCTGCTCGTTAAAGGAAGCCCATGTACTGACGAAAAAGATTTGATTCGTGTTGAACGGTTCAGGGCTTGAAGTATAGACGGCCGTGTATTTTTTTGCGTCATCGAAAATACCGTTGTCACCATCCGGTTTTTTCAGCATGTAGAAGATGTCGGTCACTTTTGTATAGTCTTCACAGTAGATGACTGGAGTAGGCAAATCTTCATATACATCATCAACATTCACTGATACACCGATCTGAACATTGCTGCTAATGCTATTGTCAGAGTCGACGGTGATGAAGTCACCATAGTCGTGGAGGTAGGCATTGTTTCGGTTTGCCTGGCTGTACTCATTTCCCAAATAGTTGCCCGTGATTTTCAGTTGCGTGCCGCTCACCCACAACAGGGATTCGTCTTCGCCTTGCTTGAAGATGCCGCCGCCTCTGCCGCCTATGACAGCATGGTTGTTGATTACGGCCGATGCGCCCGACATGTAGAGTTCAGCGAAGTTGGAGAGGAAGATGCCACCGCCATTCATGGCCTGATTGGATTGGAATGTACCATTGGAGAAATTTGCAACGCATTTGTGAGTTTCGTCGGTTCCAGCCATGTAAAGGCCGCCGCCGTTGTTTGCGGCAGAGTTATACTGCACGAGGCCATCGGTGATGTTGGCCTCACCGCCACTCATGTAGAAGCCGCCGCCATCCATAATGGCGTAGTTACCCGGGGTGCTTGCGCCAATGGTACCGCCTTGCAGATTAAGCGTGCCACCGTTGATGTAGAAGCCGCCGCCGCAATGGGCTCTGTTCATGTTGATGTCACCGCCTAAGATAGTCAGCGTGCCACCGTCAATGTAACCACCGCCGCCATAGCCGACGCCGCCCATGTTGCTGGCAATATTACTGATAATCGATCCAGCGTTAAAGGTCAGCGTGCCGCCACCAGAGTAGATGCCACCACCCTTTTCATTGGCGGTATTTGCTTTGATGGTGGCACCGGTAATAGTGATGTTGCCGCCGTTGGAATACACGCCGCCGCCGTTGACCGCCTCATTGCTTTCGATTTCGGCATCGATAATGGTAACAGCACCTCCATTGGAATAAACCCCGCCACCATTATCATCAGCTTTGTTTTTGCTGACTTCACTGTCAGTAATGGTAGCTGTGCCGCCGCCAACATAGAAGCCGGCGCCATGGTCGCTTGCAGTGTTGCCAGTCACGACAGATCCGTTTCTGACCTCAGTTGTACCCGAAGCGCAGTAAAAGCCGCCGCCTAATACTGATGAGTTATTCGAAACCGTTGAAGCATCGACCGTGACACCCGATGCGCTATAGAAGCCGCCACCAAGGTTGGTTGCCGTGTTGTGGTCGACAACCGTACCATTGCTAACTGTAACACTGCCGCCTTGGCAATATACTCCGCCGCCATCTTTTGCCTGGTTATAATTGATGCTGCCGCCATCGGCTGTGAAGTTGCCGCCTTTCACGTAAACGCCACCGCCATTGTAACTGGAGCCCGTTTTGTTAGGTTTATCTGATGTTCCAAGTGTACCAGCGTGCATGGTGAAGTTGCCGCCATCCACATATACGGCGCCTCCGTTCTCAGCAGATTCGTTTGCAACGACAGAACCATCGTTGAATGTAACCGTCGCATCCTTAACAAAGATGCCGCCGCCGTTTTTATTTGAATCATTACCGTCGAGGGTAAAGCCTGTTGTAGATGTGCCTATCGTGGTAAGGGTCTTCTCGATATAGAAGCCGCCGCCATCACCTGGCTCATCGAACCAAGGATCCAGCTCGTCATCGGGTTCAGAATCACTGGTTACTGTTTTATATTTATTACTGAGTTTGTTTGTTCCATTGGCCACGTTACCCGAAGCTTCACCATAGTTCAGGCTGGCTGTGGTATGTAATACATATTGATAACCATCGGTGGAGTTGACAACGCGAGGATCGATGGTGAGTGCCACGGCACCGCCGCATCTGTCTGCCGTATTGTCATACAATTTCGTATTACTGTTCACTGTCAGGTCAAAATAAATATCCTTGTTGTCTTCACTGGCTTGCGAGTTTTTATCAACATAGGCACACACGGCACCGCCATCGGTATCGGCATGGTTGCCTCTGAAAGTGCAGTCATCAAGGACAAGAGCACCCCTTGGCACGGTAAATTCACCAGTTGCGTTACTCGGACGCGAGAAGATGGCTCCGCCACAGCCTTCATATCCGTTGTTTCCGGCGAGATAGGCACCACCTCCATAGGCACCACCTCCGTCTCCTTCACTACCGTTGCAGATGGCCTTGTTATTGTTGAAAGTGCATCCTTTGATGGAAATGTTGCCTTCGTTGTAAACGGCTCCGCCCAAATGGCCATGGCAGTATTCGAAAGTGCAGTTGTCGAGGGTAAGCAAGCAGCCATCCTCGCCTCTGTTCCAAAATATGCTGCCGCCGTACCAGCGGGCAAAACTCTTGCTAAATGTTGTGTTCGAAACACGCACTTGAATGATGCCGTGTCGGCCGCCTATGTCGGCGCCGCCCACACCGCCTCTGATATATTGTTGACTCAAAGCCTCAGCATTCGTATCGGAAGTTCTCTTGGCAACATTTCTCTCAAACGAGCTTCTGCCGATGCAAAGACCGGAAATTTTAGTTTCCCCTGCTGGCCATGTGAAATAGGTAGGGGTAAACTCGGAAAAAAACTCTTGCTCTTCACCATTCGAAAGGCTAGCATTTAACTGCACTGCCACTCCGACGGTGTTGGCACCGATTAAGTTGTCATGGAAATAGGTGTTGTATATTCCCATGCTTTTTGCCTTGGCAATACTTGCTGAAGTATTGCGACTGTAAACGGTGAAAACGCCATTTTTCTGAAAATAGAAATTGCGGAATTCACTATTAGCCACGTAAGCACCGCCAAGCTCTGAATAAGTATGACCATTCAAGGTCTGTTCCTGTACACCATAAAAGACAGCAGCTTGAGTTCTATAATCTCCTCCTGTCACAGTGCGCAAAGCAGCCTCTGAACCGTTCGCAGGGTTGTTGTTGGAATATGTGGCACCGCCATCAAAGGCAAGTCTTTTTTCCGAACCTCGATTGCCAAGCAGTATCAGATTACCACCATTAACGGTAAACATTGCCTTGTCGGTACCAGTAGGATTAAAACCAAGAGTCACCTTAGGTGTTGTCACATCATCGTCAACAGGAATAAAAATCATGATGCCAGGCGTTCCGTCGCCGCGCAGATTAATCGTCTGTAAAGCAGTAATAGTTGCATTTCCTTTAAGCATATAAATCTTGTTGGCATTATTCGCACTGCCATTCCAGCCTATGGTATTTGCACCTATCGTCCCATTATTATCAACCTCTGTAATTGTAAAAGTATTTCTATAGATGTATCTTCCCTCGTTGTCTTTCCTTCTCAGCTGGTTAAGGATACGCTGGTGAATTGCCTGGTATTCTTCATCGGTTATCAGGCCGTATGAAGCCGCCATGATGGCTTCGGAAATGAATTTAGTGAACTGATTAGGGCCGTTTGATCCGCTTTCGTTTACCGTGGTGCCCGCCGCCTCAATTATAGTCATCTGGTTGTTCAACTGAGTGGAGACCGTTGATTGAGCACACACAGGCCTAAGGCCAAGTGCGGTCATGATGATTAGTAATAAAAAGTAACTTTTTTTCATTTTTTTATTCATTAATTTTTCTCATTTATCAAACTCATCATTGCTTATTCCGTTTCAAAACAGGCGGACTATCACTCTCGGGTGCTGCCGTCCGCAAGCAAAAAGTATGGTTCTACCATAGTAGCTGCGGAAATTGTAAAGATAATAGGGCTTATCGCAGACCTCGCAAACCTGCACAAAATAGAGGCGTTTGCGCAGCAGCAGTCTGTAGAGCCAATGCTGCGGGCAAGGCTCTTCGTAAGGAAAAGAGTTGCCTTCCCTCAGCAGCGTTGCACGATTTTTCTTTTTTCCTTTCATCACCATTCGAAATTTCCGGCTGCTTTTTATATCACCTTTTGCCACTTACCTAAACTTTCATTTATCAATAAAAACAAAAAGCACATTTTAAGACAAGCCATAAGCCCTGAATACATCGGCCAAATCTTGCATGAAATTGTGCTCCAAGAAAGCCGATATGTGCATTAATAAATCCATATCAATGGAGTTTTGGCGAAAAGTGTAGTAGAGGCTGGTACGTTCCATACCAAGTTGCTTGGCAAGCCAGGTAACGGAGCGGCCTTGCTGTCTCAGTTCGGTTTGTATGCGCTTGCCGATTTGCAAGTCGTTGATAGCCAATTCTAGCCGCTCGGTCTTGTCCTTTTGCATTAAGCCGGGCTTTACCGCTTGCAGTCCTGGAACTGGGGTATCTGCCGTAAAACCAAAAACATTGGTAATGCTGGAACAGAATTCCTGCATATATTTTGCGGACTCGCTAGATTCGTTTTGTGTCTGTATATCCATTTTCAACACGTTGTATATATGACAATAGTTTTGCACACCATTCTAGCGTTCTACCCCCTTGCCTTAAAGCCGCATGAAAACGAATAAAAAAAGCGTGGTATACCACTCGCTGCTTGTCCCACGAACGAGGCCTTCGCATTGCCCATTATGTCAGAACAAGCAACTACGAAGCCCACGCCGATATAGTTATAGCACAGCAAGCGCTGTCCATAAAAATATCCCGTAAGCATCTACTGTTGCAATGCTCTCCGACATAATTGAAAATTTTGCGAATGTTTCGTTCGTCGAGAACAAAGCGTCAAGTAAACGCCATTCAGTATGTCTCCTCTACCCTCCACCCATGCATGGGCTTCAAATAGAGGCAGCAAAAGTAATATTTTTTTACACACTATCATCATATTTTTTTATTTTTATTCATTTTTAGCAAATTGTTTCGAGAGGACCGAACATCCATCATAAGATAAGTAACCGTTCAAAATTAAGGCAACAATATACAATTTGACCTTTCAATAACCAAAACAATCAAAACCCACAAAACATTTTTCTATCCGCCTCTGAATCTCGCAACCGCTCGATTCGTACCCGGCAGAGCATCGGAGATGCGGAACCAGATGACCCCCGATTAGGGGGAATCGGACAGGAAAGAAAAAAAGAG
>JAZQPN010000258.1:0-3517 GCA_045628585.1 Bacteroidales bacterium
ACGACATCCAAATCATCGAATCCAAAGAACTCATCCAATACATCAAAGACTACTCTTCCCAATACCTCAAAACCCTGTAACCCATTCACCCATCACACACCCCTTCGTTAGCACGAAATCCCGAAATCCCGTTAGCACAAATAAAACTTTCGCTATCTTTGCGCCTTGAAAACATCTCGATATAGAATATGACCATTGATTTCATCAAAGAACTTATCTCAAAAGGCGAGACCCGAACTCTTGAACTAAAGAAAACATCTGGCGAGCTAAAAGACGGTTTGCACTCTCTATGCGCCTTCCTTAACACCGATGGCGGCATATTGATTTTTGGTGTCGCACCTAATTCATTGAAAATTGAAGGACAAATCGTGAGCGACAAAACCCGTCAAGAGATAGCCATTGAGATGAGAAAGATAGAACCTTTCGTCAACATTCCAGTCGAATATATAGATGTGCCTGATGGAAAAGGAAAGCAACTGATTGTCATTGAAGCCGATAAGCACTTGTATTCCGAAGCACCGTATGTTTTCGACGGCAGACCTTTCTACAAATCGGAAAGCACAACCATGCCCATGCCCCAAACCATGTATGAACAAATGCTTCGGCATCGTGATGCCGAAACCTTCCGTTGGGATTCGCTCGTCGCCGAAGACTTCTCCATAGCCGATTTGGACGAAAAACTTATCCGTAACGCCGTAAGAATGGGCATTGCAAACGGTCGCCTCTCCGGTTCTGCCGACAACGAACCTTTGGTATCATTGTTAGGCAAAATGAAACTGTTGAAAAGTGGCAAACCTACCAATGCCGCCGTTGTACTCTTTGCCAAAGACACCGACCAAATCCCGCAAATCGAACTTCGCATGGCCTGTTTCAAAGGCATTGACAAAAACATCTTCATCGACAATAAAAGTGAAACCGGAAACATCTTCCACTTATTAGATGCAGGTATTGCCTTCTGTTTCAGGAACCTGAAACTTGGTGGAGAAATCATCGGGCTACAACGCGAGGAAAAGCTTGAGATACCAATTGAAGCGTTGCGCGAAGCATTGATTAATGCCCTTTGTCACCGTCAATATGAGCGCACCAATGGCTCGGTTAGCTTGGCCATTTACGATGACAGGCTTGAAATCGTCAACCCAGGCAAGTTCCCTCCAGAGATTTCCCCAGAGAACATCAAACAGCCTCACGAGTCATACCCATACAATAAGAAGTTGGCACAGCTGCTTTATCTCTGCAACTATCTTGAAAAATGGGGTTCGGGAGCGCAACGCATAATTGATTTGTGCAACAACCAAGGCATTCCAGAACCTAAATGGATAGCAAAAAATGGCACAATAACTATTGTCTTCCAGCGCTCCAAAGAGACACAAGCGGAGATTAGCACCTGTGCCGTCGATAAACAAGCGGTAATTGATATGATTGGCGGTAAATTGGCGGTAACTGGCGGTAAATTGGCGGTAACTGACGGTAAATTGGCGGTAACTGGCGGCACCATTGTAAAACTGGCAGAAGTATATTTGTTCATCAAAGACAATCCGAACTGCAATTCCGAAAAAATAGCTGCCATGTTAAGCAGAAGCAAATCAACTGCCAAAAATTACCTGCACATCCTTACAGAACTTGAAATGATAAAGCCACAAGGCACATTCAAGGACCGCACCTATACAATCATTTAAGACTATTCGGGGTTGGAGGCTATACCATCCAAATAATCATTTCATTTATCATTTGGGCGCATCCCGCCGCCAGTTTTCACCCACCCGTCATTCCCGCGAAAGCGGGAACCTGGCAACTGGCGTCGGGTCGCTATGTCCGGGGGTCCGCTATCGCTCCCGTGCCTGCTTCGCCATTTATCACACCGCATCAAAACTGGCTGCTAAACAAAAGCCAAAGCACCGCAATACGCTTTTCGGGAAAATGGCGAAGCAGCCACCAAGCCCCTCCCAGCGCTTGCGCAATTCCCCGCACGAAGGTTATTGGCAAAAGAAAACTTTTCTCTCCGCATTTAAACTCCCGCCAACTCCCCAAAATCGAAAACACGTTAGCACAAAAACTTTCCACTCTCCACTTTCAACTCTCAACTTTCAACTCTCCCAACCCTATCAAGGTGTTCCAGCAGTTCCAAAGACTTGTCCTGTTCGCCTCCAGCGATCTTCGCTAACGCCTCCATTGCAGCAAGGCAATCTAATCGCGGCATCGTTCCTCCTCCGCGCTCAGGTTGCTTTGCTTCCATTACGGCAACGCTTCAGACGCTTCCATCTCCACAGTCCATCGGCCTCTCCCCTGCTTCCACATCGTGTTAAACCCAGCAACCGCACAAACCAAAGCTGAGGGCTTCCGCTGCTCTGTTCACTACAGCTTTTTAAATCCCCAACACAGATTCCGCTCCCTTAGTCATCGGCAAGGGCGGCAAACCCACAAACCAACCGCACAGTCTGTCGATGGTTCCCACTTCGCATGGCGACGATGCTCGTTCCTCCCATCGTCGTCACGCTCCGTTCCCACCATCGACAGACTCTCCCAACCGCACCCCAACACACACGGTGTCCCGCTTTTCCCACCCAAATCTACCCAATGGCGGCGTTCCTCTTTCCGCGACAACGGCGGACAAAACCCACCGCACACGCTCCGTCTTCCGCTCCGTCTTCGCAACGATCAGGGTACGCTTCCGTGCCTCCAGCGTACTCTGAACGCTGCTTCGCCTACGCTCCAAACTCCGCTTCTCAACCCCAATTTTGTCCGCTCGTTTTGTCGCTCCAAGGGAACGCCACCACCAACCCTGACCCAACGCACAGCACGCCACCGCCGCCGCCCTGATTCTACAACCTATTCAAAATCCTGCCAACACAACGCTTTTCATTCCTATGTCGGTCGCTCCATACAACCCACACAATTTAAAAAGACTTCCGCTACCGACGCAGCCAAAGCCCTCAGCCGCACCCCGGCTTCAAACAAAGTCCATCAGCAATTTAAAGATTTCTTTCTTTAATTCTGAAAAGGGTGTCGCCCCGATCTTGCTAACCGAGAACAACACTTTTTCATTCTTTTAAAGTCCGGGCGGCAAAACTTGAAAAGGCTTGTCCCCAAGTCGTTCCTTTGTTGGGTTCAAACCTTTTCAAGACATGCCACCCTCACACATGCCCTTCCTTATCGCCGCCGATAACGCGAGCGAAGGGGGTGCCGCCTCCGTGCCTCCAGCGTCACGCCCTTCACTCGCAACATCGCCGCCGATATGATTGTGGTGAATATAAAAGTTTATCCTTCTATCATTGTTTCCTTAATTTCTCCTTTTATTCAGGGCAAAATCGGTTCGACACCCTCACTGGCCCATTCTTTGAAAAATCGTGGAGATTACCACACGTTATAAAAGCTATGGAATCTATGAAAACTATCGCCGAAAGCATCCGCCTCGTTTTTCACTGAAAACAAAGCACTACCTTTTATTCAAGCCCAGCGACAACAATGGGAATTGCTGACCCAAGTCGTTCCTTTGTTGGGTCAACAATTCCCGCCGTTG
>JAZQPN010000259.1:0-5887 GCA_045628585.1 Bacteroidales bacterium
TGACTGCTCGAGCGGTCCAAGGAACATTTCGTAAAGGCGAAGCGTGTCGGCACCGTACTTTTCGACGAGGTCGTCAGGGTTCTGGACATTGTATTTCGATTTCGACATCTTTTCAACTTCTGAGCCGCAAACGAAAATGTCGTTGCCATCCTTATCCTTTTCACAAATGAAGATAGCATCCTTCAGGTCGTCTCTCCAATCACGGAAGGCCTCAATATCGAGAATGTCGTTGTGAACCATGTTGATGTCGACGTGAATCGGGTCGCTGTATTCGTCGCGGCCAGTGTAGTTCTTTGAAACGAAAATCGGGGTTCTCTTGTGGGCAGGCCTGTCGACGAAAGAAGGGACTTCTTTACCAGCGACGGCATCCTTAATCTTTTGCTCGACGAGGTTGGTGCCGTTGATGCAGTCGTCCATGACTTCGCCATTAGGAATCATGATGATTTTATAGCCTTTGCTTTCGGCGTATTCTTCCCAAGGTTCGGCTAATTTTTCAAGGTTTCCGACACGTTTCACATCCAGAATGATGCCTTTTTCAGGGCAGAAGAAATCGAACTGGCGGCGGCCATCCTTGAAGTTCTTGATGAATTCGACGCCTAATTTTTTATCCTTGATGATGTGCCAAACGGCATATTCGCACAGTTTTTCGATGTTGACGCGATAAGCGAAACTCGAACGGCCCTGAATCATGCCCTGATTGATCATTCTCTGGAAAGGCTCTGCCTTGCAGGAGAGGCCTAAATCGTAGAGGAACTTGCACCAGAAGCGGCTGTAAATCAAGTGGCCGGTAGCGTGCTCGGCACCGCCGATGTAAAGGTCGACGTTCTGCCAGTAATCGTTGGCTTCGCGGCTGAAATATTCCTTGTCGTTGTGCGGGTCTTGGTAGCGCAGGTAGTAACCGCTTGAACCGGCAAAACCAGGCATGGTGTTGGTTTCAATCGGGTAGCCTTCATAGGTGACCCAGTTCTTGGCGCGTGCCAATGGCGGTTCGCCGTTTTCGGTCGGCTTGTATTCGTCGATGGAAGGCAGCATCAGCGGCAGTTTCGATTCGTCCATGGCGTAAGGCATGCCATCCTTGTAGTAAATCGGGAATGGCTCGCCCCAATAACGCTGACGGCTGAAAATGGCATCGCGCAGACGGTAGTTGGTCTTGCCTGTGCCCACGCCTTTCTTTTCCAGTTCTTCAATCATGCGCATGATGGCTTTCTTGACCGGCATGCCGTCGAGGAAACCTGAATTGACCAGTTCGCCGTCCTTGGCATCGAAACTTTCTTCCCATGTGGCTGGGTCGGTGGTTTCGGAACCTGGCTTCTTCACCACTTGGATGATAGGCAGGTTGAAATGACGGGCGAAGGCGAAGTCGCGGCTGTCGTGAGCCGGAACGGCCATGATGGCGCCTGTGCCGTAACCCATCAGCACGTAGTCGGCAATCCAGATGGGCAGCTTGGCACCCGTAATCGGGTTGATGCCGTAGGCACCTGTGAAAGCGCCGCTGACCTTGCGGACTTCGGCCATACGCTCACGCTCTGAGCGGTTCTTGGTGCGGGTGATATATTCTTCCACTTCGGCGCGTTGCTCATCGGTGGTGATTTGCATGACCAGTTCATGTTCGGGAGCCAAGACCATGAAGGTGGTTCCAAACAAGGTGTCGGCGCGTGTGGTGAACACTTCCAAATCGATGTCCTTGCCCTCAACGCCAAAATGCACCGAAGCACCCATCGACTTGCCAATCCAGTTGCGCTGCACGTCTTTTACAGAATCACTCCAATTGACCGTGTCAAGGTCTTCCAAGAGGCGATCGGCGTAGGCCGTAATACGCAGCAGCCACTGTTTCATCGACTTGCGGACAACAGGATAACCGCCGCGCACGGAAAGACCGTCGGCGACTTCGTCGTTGGCCAGCACTGTGCCCAGTTCGGCGCACCAGTTCACCATCGTTTCGGCCTGATAAGCCAAACGGTAGTTCATCAGGATTTCCTGCTGCTGTTTCTCACTCATGGCGTTCCATTCGTCAGCCGTGAAATGCAGCGGCTTGCTTTGCGCCACGTTCAGGTTTTCAGCGCCGTGCTTTTCGAAATACTGAATCAGGTTGGCGATAGGTTTGGCTTTCTTGCAATTGTTGCAATAATAGGAGTTAAACAGCTGGATGAAAGTCCATTGTGTCCATTTGTAATATTGCGGGTCGCTGGTGCGCACTTCGCGGTCCCAGTCGTAGCAGAACCCGATTTTGTCCATCTGTTCGCGGTAGCGGTTGATGTTCTTTTCAGTCGTAACGGCAGGGTGAGTGCCGGTCTGGATGGCGTATTGTTCGGCTGGCAGACCATAGGCATCGTAGCCCATGGGGTGCAGCACGTTAAAGCCTTTCAGACGCTTGTAGCGTGCATAAATATCGGAAGCGATGTAACCCAGCGGGTGGCCCACATGCAGGCCAGCGCCCGAAGGATAAGGGAACATGTCAAGGACGTAGAATTTCGGCTTGTTCTTGTCGATTTCCACTTGATAAATCTTGTTGTCGCGCCAGTATTCCTGCCACTTCTTTTCGATTTCGGAAAAATTGTAATCCATATAGTTAGTGTTTGTTTTGCATCAAAAAACGATAAAATCACGCCATGCGAGGCATGACCATAAAAAAATCGTGCAAAGTAACGAAAAAACGGGCAATTTTTGTCAATAAATCCCGAATTTTTGGACGGACTTACTTGGGTTACTCCATATTAGTAGGTGAGCAAATTCAATTTACATATTTGAACATGAGACATCAATCTTATGGGAATACGAAAAGTCCAGAAATCTCGCTGTCATAATTGAAGTTTCATTTTAAATATTGACCAATATCTCTTTACACAACTTTTTTGAAATTATAGTTAGGGCTGAAAAACAACAAAGGCTGGCCAAATCGGTCAGCCTGTTGTCGTAATAATGCGGTTTTGGCTTTATTCCACAATCGTCATTTCGTCAACCAAATGCTTGGCACCGGCGAACTTGTCGATGATGAAGAGCACATAGCGGATGTCGACTGAAATGTTGCGGCAGATGCTTGGGTCGTAGATGAGGTCGCTCATCGTGCCTTCCCAGCAGCGGTCGAAGTTAAGACCTAAAAGTTGGCCTTCGGCATTCAGAATCGGGCTGCCCGAGTTGCCGCCCGTGGTGTGAACGCTGGCCGTAAATGCAACATGCATTGAGCCGTCCTTGTCGGCATAGCGGCCATAATCCTTGTTGTTGTAAAGTTCCTTCAAGCGCGGTTCAACCACATAATCGTAAATGTCGGGGTTTTCCTTTTGCATGATGCCTTCCAAAGTGGTGAAATGGCGGTAGTTCATGCCGTCTTTTGGCTTAAAGCCTTCCACTTTGCCGTAAGTTACGCGCAAGGTGAAATTGGCATCGGGCGAGAACCGCTTTTCGGGTTCCATCTCCATCTGGCCACGCATGTAGAGGCGCTGCAGGCTGTCGTTTTCCCTGTTGAGGCTGACTTGCTTTTCGAAAACGCTTTCGCGATAGAAATCAATGATGTTTTGGTAGACCTGCAAGGCCGGATCTTTTTGCAGTTTCTTGGCATCTTTTGCCTTGAAATTGTCGAGCAATGCGTTGACCGATGCTTCGGAAGCCAAAATGGATTTGTCAAACATATTATCGACAAATTTCTGAATGTCAGCGATATTGTTTAAAAAATCCGGGCGGAAATCGGCGGGCTGAGCCTTTATGTATTCGGCAATCAGCATGGCGGCGACTTCCTTATCGATTGGCATGTAATAATCCTTGAAGAATGATGTTGCCGTGCCTTTCAATGAATTAATCATTTTGTCAATTTCTTCCTGAGGCGTTTCCTTGGTCACTTGCGAGAGTTTGGCGAATTTGCCGGCGAAATTCACCAGTTCGATGCGCAATCCCGATTCGGCAATGTAGGTGTAAGCCAACTGATAAGGTTCCAACTCCTTGTAACTCTTTTCAAAAGCACGCAAAAGATTGATGTAAGGATAACGGCTGCGGCTCTTGAGGCACCAATCCTGGAAACTCTTTTCATAGAACCGTTTCTTTTCAATACCCTTGAAATTGTTGATGCCTTCGGTGACACCCATCCATTTTTTCCAGCCGTTGGCGATGTTGGCATGCTTGGCGGCATACTGGATGCGGACTTTCGGGTCTTGCTCCTGATATTTGTTGTAGATGTCGAGCACCTTGCCGCGAAGGTCAACAGTAATAGGGTCGGTGAGGTTGGCTTCCTGGTCGACGGCGACGGCAGGAAGATATTCGCTGGTGTAAGCCGGATAGCCGAAAACGAAAGCAAAATCGCCTTCATCGGCACCTTTCAATGAAATGTCGAGATGCTTGACAGGCTTGTAAGGCACGTTGTCGCGGCTGTAGTCGGCAGGCTTGCCGTCCTTGTCGGCATAAATGCGGAAAATGCTGAAATCGCCAGTATGACGGGGCCAGACCCAGTTGTCGGTGTCGCCGCCAAACTTTCCGATGTTGGATGGCGGACAGCCTACGAGACGCACATCACGGAACACTTCGTTGAGCAACAGGTAATATTCATTTCCCAAGAAGAAAGGCTTGATACTCACCTTGTATTCCGTCTGTTTTTCAATGCCTTCGACGATTTTCTTGATGTTGTCGTCGATTTTCGCATTGCGGTCAGTTTCCGTCATATCTTCGGTGATGCCGTTCAGCACTTTTTGGGTGACATCGCGCATCTCGCGCAAAATGGTGACGGTGAGGCCAGGGCAAGGCAGTTCTTCGCCCTGATTCATAGCCCAAAAGCCATTAGTAAGGTAATCGTGCTCCACGCTGCTATGGCGCTGGATGTAACCGTAGCCGCAATGGTGGTTGGTAAGCAGCAGACCTTGGTCGCTGACGATTTCGCCCGTGCAGCCGCTGCCAAACAGCACAATGGCATCTTTCAGGCTGCCGTGGTTGATGGAATAAATGTCGTCGGCAGTGATTTTCATGCCCATTGCCTGCATCTCCTTTTCGTTGTATTGCAACAACATAGGAATCCACATTCCTTCGCCTGCAAACAAGAGGCAGGAAGGAAACAAGACCATGAAGGTCAAAAGAAGTGATAATCTTTTCATAAGGTGGGATTTGATATTTGATGATTTAAAATTTGATGATTTAAAGATTTAAAATTTAAGGATTTGACAAATGGATTTTTGGACGATTAGACATTTTGATTTTTTAGACTATTTGACTGTTTTGGTGGAGGCTGCTAATAGCTAATGGCTAAAAGCTAATAGCTTAACTAGCAGCCTACTTCTCAAAACTCCAAAGCCCTTCATCTTCGGCTTTCACGACGACTTTCATGCCTACGAAAGCATAGTTTTCCTTGAGTTTTATGATGTCTTCGTCGCGCAGGCGGATGCAGCCTTCGCTGCCACGGCCTGGAACGGAACTCTCGTTGTTGGTGCTGCCGTGAATACCGATGCCGCTACCATAACTCAGGCGCATGAACCAATGGCCATACGAAAGAATGGCGCCACGGCCATCGCCGAAATCGTGTGTCCATGTTGAGGCATCTTTTATCTCCGTGATGGTGAAAGGCTTTTCAAGCGTTGTTTCGGGCGTTTTCATGTCGCCTTTTTTCGTTTTATTACCCAGATTTTTGCCCACACAAACGGGATATTTGGCAATGAGCACCGTATCCGTTGCCAAAGCTTCGTAAACCCGCAGGTTCAAATCCTTTTTTGAAATGATGATGAAGCAGTTTTTCTTATTCGTAACCTCGTGAAATTGAGGTTCTTCTGATTGAACTACAGGAACAGTATCTTCTGTAATTATGACAGGTTCCGTTGTCTTTGCCTTGTTTTCGCAAGAGAAAAACAGCAGCATGAATGATAATAGGAATAATGGTTTCTTCATTGAGACTCAAATTTGGGGCAAAGGTAAGAAA
>JAZQPN010000260.1:0-3376 GCA_045628585.1 Bacteroidales bacterium
CTCGCATTCCCGCGACCTCGATGCCTTGTTTTCAATATGTAAACTAATTTTAATCACCTACTTATGAAATCATTTTTTCCTAAAAGCAAGGCCTACGCCTAATTTCCCTTCAATGGTCTGGAAATTGGTTGTCACGGCCTCCAATGAGATGACGAAGCCTCCGAATTGCGCCTGAAGGCCTGCCGACATATCAACGCCTTGCACGCTGTGGTCCTTGTTCAGGCACCATTCGTGGTCCATCGTCTGCCAGCAAAGGTTGCGCACGCCATAACCTACGCCAACTCTTGCACACAGCGGTCCGACAATGCGCACCATGCCACCGGCAATCACGGAAAGACGGCTCGTGGAGACCGTACCGGTATACATCGGGAAATAGCCACCATCGACAAAACCTGTGTCATCGCATTTTGAGACATTTCCCATGCCTGTAAAGCTGCCGTTAGTCATGAACGAGGCAAACCATCCGAAATGCCTCACCTGTCCGACACTGAAGCCGAATGACATTTGCGAAGCGGAAGAATAAGCGCCATTCACGGTGACGAATGTCTCCTGATAAAACTTTTCCTTCATCTTTACGGTAAGCTTAAACTTGACATTTTCGCTTTCGAAGGTCTTGAATTCCTTCAGCACATCCCAAGTGATGGAACGGTTATAACCGGCCTCAACATTCTTTACGTCACCGCTGACTTCAACGAGAGGGCCACGATAGGTGGAACCGCCATCCGTAGATACATAGACGCGGATAAAGTCAGCAGGCTTGTCAATATCGTATTCAATGACAATCTTATCACCTTGCTGATGCACGTCTACAATCTGCTGCGCCCAGGAACAAACGCCTGCAAACAACAGCATTATTATTAAAGCTACTTTTTTCATATTCAGTATTCTTATGGGTTTTCAGTTGTCAGTTTTCAGTTTTCAGTTGTCAGTTTTCAGTTGTCAGTTTTCAGTTATCAGTTATCGGTTTTCAGTTTTCAGTTGTCAGTTGTCAGTTGTCAGTTATCGGTTTTCAGTTTTCAGTTGTCAGTTGTCAGTTATCGGTTTTCAGTTTTCAGTTTTCAGTTGTCAGTTATCGGTTTTCAGTTTTCACCTTTCACCTTCCAACCTTTCACCTTCCAACCTTTCACCTTTCACCTTCCAACCTTTCACCTTTCACCTTCCAACCTTTCACCTTCTCACCTTTCACCTTCTCACCTTTCACCTTCCAACCTTTCACCTTTCACCTTCCAACCTTTCACCTTTCACCTTCCAACCTTTCACCTTCTCACCTTTCACCTTCTCACCTTTCACCTTCTCACCTTTCACCTTCTCACCTTTCACCTTCCAACCTTTCACCTTCTCACCTTTCACCTTCCAACCTTTCACCTTCCAACCTTTTCCCTTTCCACTTAATTATCTAATCTTCAGTTTTCTCCAATTACCCAACAGCGCATCGCTTGCAGTTGCAGTAGGGGTTTGGCCCTTTGAGTTTTCAACCAACGACATTTTAGCCACCTTATCGTTGATGTAATCTGCCAGTTCACCGTAATTGACATTGCCCTTGGTCTCCTGAAGTTTCTTCAGCAGGAAATAGGTAAACATGCCATGAGATTTGTCGGAATAGACGTAAGCCGTTTCATCGCCTTGAGCAGCAGAGAAAGCAACCGAGTTGCCCTTCAGAGAACCCGCTTTTGATTTCACGGCAACGCCACGGCTTTCGGCCAGCATATTACCGTTACGATTGGCGCCACTGAAGCAAGCATCGATGAAATAGGTGACAGATTCTGCCTTCACGCCGCCCAGGTCTGCATAAATGGCATCAAGGCTGTAGCCTGATTCCGGATCCGTTGCGTAGCCGTCGACAGGGAGCAGGTAGGCATTCTTGCTGTTGTCGTCAGGCATTCCGTGGCCCGAATAGTAGACTATGCCTCTGCCCTCGCCCTTGAAAGCAAGCAAGGTGTTTTTCAGCCAAGTCACCTCGTGCTTCATGTTGTTCAGCGTGGCGTTTTTCTCGAAACGGATATTCTTCTCCGGAATGCCCAAGGTCTTGATGCAGTATTCCATGAAAACTTCACCATCGTGGATGGCAAACGGGACCTGTTCTTCCTTCTGGTAATTCTCATTGGCGCAAATCACCACGAAAGTGTTTTCGTTGGAAGTCTTAGCCTGCGGGATGTCGACATCCACATCCGACTGCCTGACCTTATTGGCGGTATTGGCCGTGCCGATGCTAAAGCTGTAGGTTCCCGATTCGATTTCAATTGTCTGGGCGTAGCCCATAGCTCCCAACAGAGCCAGTGCCATTAGTAAAAATGTTTTCTTCATATTCATTCCTTTGTTATTTCAATTGGTTTAATAATGACTTGCATATCCTTATCTCTGCGGCGGTTACTCAACAGCCATTTCTGAAATTTGCCGAATGTCAGCTGACGCGGCAGGTCCAGTTCTTCACCACCGACTTTCACTTTCATTGGAGCCTGATGGTCGTTGGCTTTCACAAACGGATGAGGAGAGAAGATGACATACAGCATGTCCTGTTCCGTTGCCTTATCGCAAGTCAAGACATATTCGTCGCAATTGCTTCCATTTTCAGCATGATTGCTTGAAAACAACACATACGGCCTGTTGGCTTTCACCTCGAATTTGCCATCTGTATCGCTGGAATAAGGCAAAACGCAATAAGCATCACCCTTGTCATCCATCAGGTAAACGGCAAGGAAACCTGATGCCGGTGATTGGAATGAGAGATACATTTCGTCGCCGTCCTTAAAACGGCTGTCTTCAAATCGGTCGAGTGTGCCGTTTTTCAACACTTTCACGCTGACATCTATTGCGGCCGATTCAATCTCTCTTGCCAGTCCCCACACATGCGCTGTCACCATGAGAAACTCATCTTCGTATGCGACGGTCGTTTCCGGTTCCCGTGTATCTTGCAGCCATTCGCCTTTCACAACGCTTTCGCCCAAAGTCATGAAATTGGTCTTGGTCTTTCCGTTGCTGCTCTGCATCATGGCCGTTGAAGTCTGGTCGACCAAAGTGCCGAATTCGTTGGCCAAAGCACTTACCCGAGCCCTGTCAACAGCTGTTGCCTTAGCGGTCTCAAGACTGACATCCTGCGGCGTATAATAGGTGAATTCCCCCTCCACTTTCCGTTCCTGTTGGGCGAAAAGCGAAGCGGGGAATACAAGTATCAGCAGTAATGCGACTGCCTTTCTAGTCATGGTTTATGGTATTAGAATCCTAAGATATTATCCAACTGCTTGCCCAAATCGTCGGCCTTCTGTTCAAGCTGTTCGCGGATGGTTTCCTTGACTGCTTTCTGTGCCAAATCGTGTGAGTAGTAAACCACCGTTCTGACTTCAACATTGCCGTTGTCCAAATCACGGTACATGATAAC
>JAZQPN010000261.1:0-9584 GCA_045628585.1 Bacteroidales bacterium
CGCCGTTTTGACGCTATTCATCGCAACGACCTATATGGTGAAGATTTGCAACTACAAACGCATGCTGGCCTATTCGAGCATTGAGCACAGCGCCATCGTGATTCTCGGTCTGTGTTTCGGCAAAGTCGGCATCATCTTCGCTATCCTGCATTTGCTGATGCACACCTTCGTGAAAGGCGGCCTGTTCCTGCATTACAACCAATTGGTGAAAGTTTATGGCACCAAAATGATGGACAAAATGGGCGGCTATCTGCAACTCAATCCATTCGGCGCTATCGTCCTGTTGCTGGGGCTTTTCTCCATCACTGCCATTCCGCCATCGGGCATGTTCATGAGCGAACTCGGCATATTCAATGCCATGATAGAAACCGGTTGCTGGTGGCTCGTTGTCATCGTTGCCTTGTTCCTCACCGTGCTGATTTGGGCCATCTGCAAGAGCATCATCCAAGTGATTTTCCTGCCCTTGAAGCCAGAAGTTGCCGCTGGACTGAACGCCCCGCGCCTCAGCCCGTTGCGCAGCGTGTCGCAACTCATCCTGTTTGGTTTGGCCATTTATATCGGCTATGCTTGTCCTGATTGTATAACCCAATTGATAAACGACGTCGCTTCGTTGATTTACTGATAAGTAGATGAGCAAAATTAGTTTACATATTGAAAACGAGACAACGAGGTCGCGGGGATGCGAGACAGCGAGATATTCCGACATCCCGAAGCCTCGCAGCCTCGAAACCTCGAAGTCTCGAAATCCCGAAGCCCCGAAGCCTCGAAACCTCGAAACCTCGAAGTCTCGAAACCCCGAATCCTCGCAGCCTCGAAACCCAAATTGAAATTAAATCCTGAATAACTACTTATGAGAACCCTGACACTCTACAATAATGGCCGAAGCGTAGCCTTTGGCGATATTCCGCAGACCACCGATTATCAAGAATTCGCGCAATATGTTCATGAAGCGATGGCCAACGATGCATATCATTGCGTGGCTTATTTCGGCTATCCGAATGCTGATGCGCTGCAACTGATTATGTGTCTTGCCAACGATACAAACGGTACAATAGAGGTTTTCTCTTTTGTTTTGAAAGAGAAAAAATGTCCTTCATTGAAAATCAGGGCGATTGACCGTTTTGAAAGAGAGTTAGCCGAAAATTTCGGCATCGCGTTTGAAGGACACCAATGGCCGAAACCCGTTCGCACGGCACCCGACGACTATCCCTTCTATCGTGCCGATGATGAAGAACTGCATGAGGTCGGCGTTGGACCTATCCACGCAGGTGTCATTGAACCGGGACATTTCCGCTTCACTTGCGAAGGAGAAAAAATCCTCAATCTTGAGATTATGCTTGGCTATCAGCATCGCGGTGTCGAAAAACTGATGCTTGAGAAGCCCATGCTGAGTCAGAAGTCCATGCTTGCCGAATCGGTGGCGGGCGACAGTGCTGTGAGTCATGGCATCGCTTTTGCCACGAACTATGAAACCCTCTGTGACTATCAAATCGACGAGCGCGCCGCCGTGGAACGCATGATTGCCTGCGAGTTGGAGCGTATGGCTATCCATACCGGCGACCTCAGCGCCATTTGCGGCGATGTGGCCTATCAGCTTGGCAATGCCGTTTACGGCAGGTTGCGCACGCCTATCATCAATTTCATGCAGAAATGGTGCGGCAACCGTTTGGGCAAGACCATGGTTCGTCCTTTTGAGGCTCCTTACGACCTGACTCCTGAACTCATCACCGACTTACATGCCACACTCAACGCCTACGAGAAGGATTTCACCCAAATGAGCAACAAAATCAAGCGCTGCCCGTCAGTCCTGTCGCGACTCGAACGCACTGGCACGGTAACACGCGAGCAAGCCGTAGAAATAGGCGCCGTTGGCATGGCCTCACGTGCATCAGGCATGTTGAGAGACATTCGCAGTACACATCCCTATCTGAAATATGAAGGTCAAGTGAAACCTGTCGTCAAGAAGCACGGCGACGTGTATTCACGCACTCAAGTCAGAATCGAGGAAGTATATGAATCGCTTGCACTCATCAGAAAATTAGTTGACAATCTTCCTGTTGCCCAAGCAAGCCATACGGCCGAGCCACAGTTACAAGCCAACCGTTTCGCCTTGAGTCTTGTGGAAGGCTGGCGTGGCGAGATTTGCCATTGCGCTATCACCGATAACAGCGGAAAATTAGCATTGTACAAGATAAAAGACCCTTCGTTCCATAATTGGGACGCCCTTGAGCTGGCAGTCAGAAACAACGAGATTTCCGACTTCCCGATTTGCAACAAAAGTTTCAACCTCTCCTATTGCGGACACGATTTATAAAGCCATGAAACACATTAGTAACCTTTCCATATTAAAAGCACAGGGCAAGCAATATATCCCCGACCCGACAACGGCACAAGTGCCTGGCATTTTCAGAGGTCGCCCTGTCATCAGCACTACACCAGCCGACAACGAGAAAATCGCTGCAATATGTCCCATGCAGGCCATTGGCACCCAAGGCGGACTCAGCATCGATTTAGGCAAATGCGCGTTTTGCGGCCTTTGTGCGCGACAATTCCCTGACAAGATTACGTTCACCAAGGATTACAAGATGGCCACGACTGTCCGCGAAAACCTGATTGTGCGCGAAGGCGTCGACAAGCCGATAGAATACGGTCCGAAACCCGAATGTGCCAAGCTGTTCAAAGGCTCGCTGAAACTGCGTCAGGTGAGCGCTGGCGGCGACAATTCCTGCGAATGGGAATTGGGTGCAACGGGCAATGTCAACTTCGACATGGGACGCTACGGCATCGAGTTCGTGGCCTCACCGCGTCACGCTGACGGCATTGTCATCACGGGACCCATCACTGTCAATATGGCTCGTGCCACGCAAATCTGCTACGATGCTGTCCCTCAACCGCGGCTGCTTGTCCTTTGCGGCGTTGATGCCATCAGCGGAGGCTTATATGCCGACTCCGATGCCATCGACCGTTCTTTCCTTAAAACGCATAAGGTAGATCTTTACCTTCCCGGCAATCCGGCGCATCCGCTCACGATTCTGAACGGATTGAGGGAGTTGACGGTGTAAATGTTTTTACCCTTTTCGAAAGTGCTCTCACAAAAACCGCTAGTGGAATTTTATCCATTAACACTAACTGTAACGTTCATTTGCAAAATGAAAAACATCTATAGTAATTGGTAATCAACTATTTCGGAGGCAATTTTGCAATTAACTCATCTGCCAAAGTTTTTCCCTTTACCAACTTCACGTTTTCTGCTAAAAAATATATTTTTCATCAAACTAATTGATTGTTTAACTTTTTAAAATATGTCCAATACTTTTACCAAACACTCATGCGTATTATTCAATTTATTATTCTTATTTTTGCAACGAATTGAAACTAACATTCAACAATAATAAAAAAACACAAGAATATGATGGATTTAAGTCAGGCTTATGCTGAGGCCACAAATAACGTTCTTATATGGAGGAATCGTTATTCAGCAAAAGAGTATCCGCACAAAGTTGTGATAAATATGATGTATCGTGCTTATGGTATGCAGTTTATCTGGAACGAATTCAAAAGGGGGACTCTTCCAAGATTTTCAAGTGTTAATGACGCTTTAATTGGAATGGAACGCCATTATCAAGAAATTTCCATAACTGCAATACGTGACAATTTGCTTGATTGGTTAAAAAACAAACCAAATGATCCAGTTGGAACATTAACATACAACAATTACGAGAAAAATATTGCAACGCCTGCAGAAATTGATAAAAAGAAGAGGGAAGAACTCGAGTTTTCTTATATTTTCGAGATGTTAGAAGATAAGTGTGTATTGTACTATATTGGTTTTAGACAAATGGGTAAGAGTTTCCAAGATGCTGTTGCCATGATAACAAATGTTTTGATAGAGGAAATACCCGATATGGATTATTGCATGGCAAAACATGTGTTTCAGCAACTATTAGTCGCCCGATATATGCATGAGCACTATAATGAAATCCCATAATGGATATCAACCTTTTATCTGAGCAGTTTTTTAGTTTTGTTGCGCAGGTTCCAGGTCTAGATGAATTCATCAATGACCATAAGGATTTAAAAGACTTCGACACTCTCCTCTATAAATTTAGAGAGAAACAAGAAGCTATGGGCACAATGAATTATGAATTGGACTTAATGCTCAAGATCCTTTCTGAAAAGTATATGGAAATCAAACAAGCGCAAGAAGACGGATTACATATAGTAAATAGACATGTTAGCATTGATGACACAGCGTTACTTAGCCAATTTGTTAAGGATACAAAGGGATTGTACAGTGACCAATGGAAATTTAAGAAAGCAGATGTCCAGCACTATAAAACAATTACTGAAAAAATTGCTTACAAGGAAGTTGATTTCAGCAGCATCATTGATGATTATATTGATTGTAATCATCCATATATATGCGCAAAGATTGCAATTGCTTATTTAGAGGGTAAATATTACTCAACAGGTCTGGTTTTCCTTCAAAAAGCTCTAAATCATATTTTTAGCTATCCTAATATTTATTGGAATAATCCATTGGCCATTTATGGTTGCGTAGACGCGCTACATGAATTCCAGTATTTATTAGGGCCGAAAGGAATGGATTCATTGTCTTCGGTAATAAAAGCTGGACGTTTTACAATTTTGAGATGTTTATACCTTTATCTTTCTAGGGCAATTTACATGTGTGACGAGGAACTCGCCACACAAGTTTACAAAAAAGATGATGTTCCTTATTCTGCAATAGCGAAAATGAACTATTATTCTATTCGCGCAGATTTGATTTACGATTATCGACAAGAATTTGAGGTAATTTTTGGTTTTGGGGTCAATCCGGACATTCAGTTTATTTCAGACAAGGCGTGGGCTTATGCTGTTGCCGACCATTATGGACTAGGACTAATTGCAAGGGATGCTTATAATGATGCATTAAAAATGTATCGCCATGGGGATATTAGGCCAAATAACTCTGGAGGTTATGCTGAAATTGAAGATGCCACATTTGGCGAGTTGATAGAGCGCGGACGCATTAGAAGTGAGACTCTTTCTCGAGATTTGTATAACCAATATAAACAATCGGAATTTTTTGTTTCCATTCCAGATATTGCGGATTGTATTGCCTATTTGCGCGAAAGACTAATTTCAAAGGCTCCAGCCACATTTGATCTGTTTCTTGAAAACCGCTCTGAAACGATAAAAAAAGCAATTGAGGTTTTCAAAAAGGAACAAACAAAAGATAGTGCATACGACAAACTTCTGTTAGCTTTTTCTAAGAAAAAGGAAGAATGGGAAAAAATACGGGATTACTTGACGGCAAAAGGCATCAAGTGCTTTTATCATTTCACCGACAGAAGAAACCTAGAATCCATAATAAAGAGCAAAGGACTTTTTTCATGGAAGTATTGTAAAGACAATAACATTCATTCGTATTTTGGTGGAAATGATTTATCCAGAAACCTAGATTTGAAATATGGGTTGGAAGACTATGTCAGAGTTAGCTTTTGTAACGACCACCCCATGGTTTATAGATTGAAAACACAAAATCATTTTGATTTGGTTCTATTAAAAATAAAACTAGATGTGGCATGGAGCTTCGACACTTTGTTTTCAGATTGCAATGCAACATCAAATTCACACCACCTTGGTCTCGCTTTTAACGATTTGAAGCGGATTGATTTTGAAGCAGTAAAGAAACAATATTTGAGAAGAGATGATGAAGATTTTGGAAAGCATCAGGCCGAGTTGTTAATCAAAACGCATATTCCACTATCTTTCATTGAAAACATAAATAATCCGATAAGCCTATAATGATATATATAGAGAATAGACGAAAGAAAAAAGAGAACATCATCAAGAGTCATCCAGATGCAACCATTTTGGATGTCACATCTAATTCGAATAGTAAGTATTCTCAATGGTTGAGCCCTTTTTTCCCTCATGGCAATATTCCAATTCCATTTACAGATGGTATGAAAGCCGCTTGTGTTGAAGGCATTTGGCAAGGACTTAAGGTGTTTGAAAAACACGATGTTGATTTTGCCATGTTTACAAATGACACAATGAGGAATCTTAAACGAACTGTTAAGAAATATGGGAAACCGCTAGGTCATAGGAAAGGTGCTTATGGGACAGAATTGTTGAATTATTTTGATGCGAGAATGCTCATTTATTTACCATCTTATAAATGGGTTTTAGATAATGTTGGATATGTTCATCGTGTTTTAGAAAGAATCAAAGAACATAGTTTAGTTCACGATGTTGTTTTGTTAGATTACAATACTAATTACAATATTTTTGATATTACTAGTCCTCTTTCTCATGCAGGTTTGATTAAATTATATATAGAAGATAGCTATCCATCAATTGATAACGAAAAGGGGTTAATGCCATTACATAATGAAGTCAATTTGATTGACATTTGGGGAGAATTAAAAGCTACTCTATCTATGACAATGATAAAGAAATATGATGTTATTGTTTTATCAATTATCGATTCTTTTCAAGCATCTAATCCCTATTTGTTCTTAAACAAATTGAAAGAGGCAGGAATTGGTTATAACACAAAGATATTTAAGGGTTTTAAAGATAAAATCGGCATCCAATTATCAATTGTGTTTTGATTATATTTATGGATGGGGGATGCTGGATTCGGTCACGACTGTCCGCGAAAACCTGATTGTGCGCGAAGGTGTTGACAAGCCGATAGAATACGGTCCGAAACCCGAATGTGCCAAACTGTTCAAAGGTTCGCTGAAACTGCGTCAGGTGAGCGCCGGCGGCGACAATTCCTGCGAATGGGAATTGGGCGCAACGGGCAATGTGAACTTCGACATGGGACGCTATGGCATCGAGTTCGTGGCCTCACCGCGTCACGCCGACGGCATTGTCATCACGGGACCTATCACTGTCAATATGGCTCGTGCCACGCAAATCTGTTACGATGCTGTCTCTCAACCGCGGCTGCTCGTCCTTTGCGGCGTTGATGCCATTAGCGGTGGTCTGTATGCCGATTCCGATGCCATCGACCGTTCTTTCCTTAAAACGCATAAGGTAGATCTTTACCTTCCCGGCAATCCGGCGCATCCGCTCACGATTTTGAATGGTTTGAGGGAGTTGACGATTTGATAATACAATATTACTTTTTCGAAAATGTTGGTAATTTTGGAGAAATAAAGGTTCATATCACTAAGGAAAAGCAGATGTAATTCATAAAATCGCATCTGCTTTTCGACTTCGTTATAATTTGAATGTTTCTTTATTCAAATTATTCCTGTGTGATATTTGAATTTTTATATTCGATATAGCTCTATATGCTTTAATTTTTCAATTTTTGGAGAAACTCGTGTTAGATAATCGATTACTTTGCTACGCTCTGTTTCATCAGTAATAATAAAATACCCGTTTTGGCAGCTCCCAATCGGACAATCGAAATCCATGACTAAACTTGTAACACAAGATCTGATGTCATCATTGTTTGTGCCATAATTCGGATAACCTAAATTTTTAGCTATATTTTCAACATGTTGAGCTTTGTTAATACCTACACAGTTTTCTTTCAAATAATTCCATATTTTTTTCTGATCTTCATTCATATTGAATCATTTTAATTTTTTTATTTTTACTTCACTTCCTCAAAGTCGACGTCGGTCACTTCATCGTCGCCGCCCTTGTTGTTGTTCTGCTGACCGGCATTCGGGTTGCCGCCCATGTTGTTCGGGTCGAAGCCTGCGCCTTGTGGGCCGCCTTGTGCGCCAGCGTTCTTGTACATTTCTTCGCTTGCCTTCTGCCACATGGCGTTCATTTCAGCCATGGCAGCGTCGATGCCAGCGATATCCTGTGCCTGGTGAGCGGTCTTCAGCTTGGCGAGAGCGCTTTCAATTTCGCCCTTCTTGTCGGCTGGCAGTTTGTCGCCATATTCCTTCAGTTGCTTTTCGGTCTGGAAGATGATGCTGTCGGCTTGGTTCAGCTTGTCGATGCGTTCACGTTCCTTCTTGTCGGCTTCGGCATTGGCCTGAGCTTCGTTCTTCATGCGCTGGATTTCATCGTCGGTCAAGCCTGATGAAGCCTCGATGCGGATGTTCTGGCTCTTGCCTGTAGCCTTGTCCTTAGCGGACACGTTGAGGATACCGTTTGAGTCGATGTCGAAAGTGACTTCGATTTGCGGCACGCCACGTGGCGCCGGAGGAATGCTGTCGAGTGTGAAGCGGCCGATGGTCTTGTTCTGGGCAGCCATTGGGCGTTCGCCTTGCAGCACGTGGATTTCAACTGAAGGCTGGTTGTCGGCAGCCGTTGAGAAGACTTCGCTCTTGCGGGTCGGAATGGTTGTGTTGGCATCGATGAGTTTGGTCATCACGCCGCCGAGGGTTTCGATACCCAGTGACAGAGGAGTGACATCGAGCAGCAGCACGTCCTTCACTTCACCTGTCAGCACACCGCCCTGGATAGAGGCACCGATGGCCACCACTTCGTCAGGATTAACGCCCTTTGAAGGTTCCTTCTTGAAGAAGTCGCGGACGATATTCTGAATGGCAGGGATACGGGTTGAACCACCAACCAGAATGACATCGTCAATGTCGTTGACGCTCATGCCGGCATCCTGAAGAGCCTTTTGGCAAGGTTCGATGGTGGCGTGAATCAGATGGTCGGCCAGCATTTCGAACTTGGCGCGGCTCAAAGTGCGTACAAGGTGCTGTGGAATGCCGTTGACAGGCATGATATATGGCAGGTTGATTTCCGTTTCGCTTGACGATGACAGTTCAATCTTAGCCTTTTCGGCAGCTTCCTTCAGGCGTTGCAGGGCCATAGGATCCTTGCGGAGGTCGATGCCATTGTCGCGCATGAATTCTTCAGCCAGCCAGTTGATAATGACTTCGTCGAAATCATCACCGCCGAGGTGAGTGTTACCGTTGGTTGATTTCACCTCGAACACGCCATCTCCCAATTCGAGGATGGAGATATCGAAAGTACCGCCACCGAGGTCATACACAGCGACTTTCACATCGCTCTTTTTCTTGTCCAAACCGTAAGCCAAAGCAGCGGCTGTAGGTTCGTTGATGATACGGCGCACTTTCAGACCTGCGATTTCGCCGGCTTCCTTAGTAGCCTGACGCTGTGCATCGTTGAAGTAAGCCGGCACGGTGATGACAGCTTCGGTGATAGTCTGACCGAGGAAGTCTTCAGCGGTCTTCTTCATCTTCTGAAGGGTCATGGCCGAGATTTCCTGTGGGGTGTAGTTCTTACCATCGATGTCGATGCGTGGGGTGTTGTTAGGGCCTTGCACCACTTTATAAGGCACGCGCTTCATTTCGGCCTGAACCTTGTCGTAGGTTTCGCCCATAAAACGCTTGATGGAATAAATGGTGCGCAGCGGGTTGGTGATAGCCTGACGCTTTGCAGGTTCGCCCACCTTGCGTTCGCCATTGTCGGTGAAGGCGACGACAGAAGGCGTAGTGCGGTGACCTTCGCTGTTGGCGATGACAACCGGTTCGTTACCTTCCATTACTGCCACACATGAGTTAGTTGTTCCTAAGTCGATTCCAATGATTTTTGACATGTTTTTGTTCTCCTATTTATTAATTACT
>JAZQPN010000262.1:0-35712 GCA_045628585.1 Bacteroidales bacterium
AGAATCATTATCGGGATTCTGCTTCTGTGCCTGGCCATTTTCCTTTTTGTCGCCTTCATTTCATATTTCGGCAGTTTCTTCAGCGGACATCACCAAGAGTTTGGTGCACAAGTTTTTAGCCAGGATTTGAAGTTGGACAACCGCACAGGAAGTCTCGGCGCATGGCTTGCCCAAACGCTCATCAAGGAATCGTTTGGCATTGGTGCGTTTTTCTTTGTTTACTTAATTCTTGTCATTGCCTTCAAACTATTGGTAAACAACAAAATACGAATGTGGAAAGTATGGAAATACGCCCTGCTGTCATTAGTTTGGTTTCCGTTGTTTTTCGCTTTCATTCCTGCTACGAAATGTGCCATTTTCGGTGGCGCAACAGGTGCTTGGCTCAACACGAACCTCAGCAATTACATCGGCAAGGCAGGAGTCATTCTCGTCCTCGTGTTCACTTTTCTGATTTTCGCCATTTATCAGTTCAACATCACTTTTGCCTATTTCCGCAATCTCAAGGAGCAAAGGGCGGCACGCAAGGCTGAAGCCGAAGCAAAGAAGGAAGCATTGCATCAAGAAACTGAAAATCAGAATTCTATCGAAGAAAATCCTATCATTCCGAATAGCAACGATTTTCATATTGAGGACGAAAACGAAGACGACCTTCCTCCTATCACATCTTACCGCAAAGAGCCAGAAATGGAAATCGTGCCTCCCGTCACAGAAAACGAACATCGGGAAAACGTTGTCGTCAGGCCTCCGAAAGTCGAATTTGAAATTGAGCAGCCAAAAGAAGAAGCATCTGAACCTGATATATTTACCGTTAGGACAATTAAACGCGAAGAACCTATTGAAACACCACAAATCGTTGACATTCCTTCACCGATAAGCGAAACGCCGATTATTGCCGAACAGCCGAAAGGACAGGAACACGTATTCCCTGAAGCCAAAGAAGTCGTCTTTTCGAGAGCCAACGAACCCGTAATTGCGAAAACCGAGCCAGAAGCTGCTAACGGAGTCAAATTAGTCATCGAAAAAGCTGAAGAAGAAAAAGTCGTCGAACCTGTTCAGGAAAAAGAGCATCACACGGTCGACACCCCTTTCGACCCACATTATGAGCTGCGCGACTTCCAAATGCCACCTATCGACCTCCTGAAAGACTATGGCGGCAGGAAAAGCGAAATCAACAGCGAGGAACTTGAAGCCAACAAGAATAAGATTGTGGAAACCCTTGGCAATTACGGCATCGCCATTGATAAGATTAAGGCCACCATCGGACCAACCGTCACTTTGTACGAAATAGTTCCGGCAGCCGGTGTCAGGATCTCGAAAATCAAGAATTTGGAAGACGACATTGCATTGAGTCTGGCCGCTTTGGGCATCCGTATCATTGCCCCGATTCCAGGCAAAGGCACCATCGGCATTGAAGTCCCGAACAGCAAGCCAGAAACGGTTCCTATGAAAAGCGTGCTGAGTTCGGAGAAATTCCAGACATCAAAATACGCTCTGCCCTGTGCCATCGGCAAGACCATTTCCAACGAGACTTACGTCTTCGATTTGGCCAAAATGCCTCACATCCTGATGGCTGGTGCTACCGGTCAAGGTAAATCCGTCGGTCTGAACGCCATCGTCGCCTCACTGCTTTACAGCAAGCACCCGTCCGAACTGAAATTTGTCATGGTCGACCCGAAAAAGGTTGAACTGACTTTATACAACCGCATTGAGCGCCATTATTTAGCCAAACTGCCTGATTCTGAAGACGCCATCATCACCGATACTAAAAAAGTGGTGCGCACGCTCAACTCGCTTTGCATCGAGATGGACCAGCGTTACGACTTGCTCAAGCAAGCCGAGTGCCGCAACATTATCGAGTACAACGAAAAATTCAAGGCTCGCCGTCTGCTGCCAACTGAAGGCCACCGTTTCCTGCCTTACATCGTTTTGATTGTCGATGAATTCTGCGACCTTATCATGACGGCAGGCCGCGATGTTGAAGCACCTATCGCACGTCTGGCACAATTGGCGCGAGCCATTGGCATTCACCTGATTATCGCTACACAACGTCCTTCTGTGAATGTCATCACTGGTTCAATTAAGGCCAACTTCCCGGCCCGTATCGCTTTCCGCGTCATTTCGTCCGTCGACTCCAAGACCATTCTTGATGCCACGGGAGCCAACCAACTCATAGGTAAAGGCGACATGCTTATCTCGACCGGCAACGATATGGTACGTCTGCAATGCGCATTCATCGACACACCTGAAGTGGAAGCCGTGACCGAGTTCATCGGTGCGCAACGCGGTTATCCAGAAGCATTCATGCTGCCTGAAGTGCCAGACGAAGAAAGCGATAGCGGCAACTTTGATGAAGATGACGGCGACCGCGACAGCCTCTTCGAAGAAGCAGCCCATATCGTTGTGCAGACTCAGCAAGGCTCAACTTCCATGATTCAACGCAAGCTGAAACTCGGCTACAACCGCGCAGGACGCATCATCGACCAACTGGAAGCCGCGGGCATTGTCGGCCCATTTGCAGGCAGTAAGACCCGTGAAGTAAAAGTTGCAACCGAAACAGCTTTGGAACAGATTTTGCGTGACCTTTACAACAGAGATAACGGAATTTAATATGAAAAAGGCAACTGCAATCATCGGAATCATTCTGACCTTTATGGTTGGCGCACTGCAAGCCCAAACCATGGCCAGCGAATTGGTCAAGAACACCATCGACAAAATCAACAAGCACAAGAACGTTGAATTTGTCTTCGATTATGACATGAGCAACGAGACTATCGCTGTCACCGAAAGTGCTTCGGGAACCGCTTATATGCAAGGCGATGCCTACAAATTGGAAATCGAAGGTCAGCAGATTATCTCCGACGGCAAGACCCAATGGACTTATCTTCCTGACAGTGAAGAAGTCATGGTCAGCAACCCAAGCGATGACGAAAACATCATCACGCCCATCAAACTGCTCACGACCTACGACAAGGACTACACCATGAAATACGCCAAGAGCAGCGAAAAAGGCATCAAAGTCGTTGAAATGAGTAACCCGAAAGGTGAATTCAGCAAAGTGACGCTGAAAATCAATGAGGCGAAACTCGAAATCGTCAGCGCAACCATCAGCAACCGCAGTGGCGATGCTTTCACCATAAAAATCAAGAAGACCGTTTTCGACCAGAATCTTGATGCAAAATTCTTCACTTTCGACGAAAAGGCTCACCCAAAAGTTGATGTCATCGATATGCGCTAAATGAATTGGGTTGAAATCATAGCGGCAATCCTCGGATTAGTCGGAATCGGATTACAAATAAAGCAAAGCCATTGGTATTGGCTCACCTCCATACTGATGGTTTTGCTTTACATTTATGTCTTCTACCAAGCCAAATTCTATGCCGACATGAGTTTCCAATTCTATTACCTCGCCGTCAGCATTTACGGCTGGTATCTTTGGCTGACCAAGCGCGAAAACAATGACAGCAAACTCACCGTCAACAAACTGACAAAAAAATCATTATCCCTCAGCATCATTGTTTCCGCAATTCTATTCGCACTCATTTATCTGATTCTGAAACGTTTCACTGACTCGCCCATACCCGCCGGCGACGCCTTCACCACTGCGCTCAGCATTACTGCAACCTGGCTTTTGGCCAAGAAATACATCGAGAACTGGATTTTCTGGATTGTCGTTGACGCCGTTTCAACCATTCTTTACATTTACAAAGGCCTCTACCCTACCGCAGTCCTTTTCACTGCATTAACGGTTTTAGCCTTCGTCGGCTATTTCAAATGGAGAAAGGAGGGCTTGCAAAATGCTTAAAATAGCCATTCTCGGTCCCGAATCCACGGGCAAAACGATGCTTGCCGAACAACTTGCCGCACATTTTCACACCGATTTCGTTCCCGAATATTCGAGGGAATACCTGAAAGATTTCCAGGGGAAGTACGGCATTAACGATGTGATTGCCATTGCAAAAGGCCAGCAGCAAAGCATCGAAGAAACTGCCAAAAAAGGCAAAGAAATCCTCATTTCCGACACGGAAGCTATTGTGAACAAGGTGTGGTGCGAATACGTTTTCAAGCAAACGCCAAAAGAAATCGAAGACCTTGTGCAAAAGCAAGATTTCGACCTTTACCTGCTTTGCGACACGGATTTGGAATGGACATTTGATCCCTTGCGCGAAAATCCCAACTTGGAAGAACGGAAAAACATTTTCGCACTTTATCTGAAAACCTTGAACGAAATCAAAGCCAACTATTTCATTATCAGCGGAAAAGAAGATTCAAGACTCGCTCATACCCTTGAAGCTATCCATAATTTTTGTCAAGGCAAAAGTGTTTTGCTTTTCAGATAATTATCTCTATTTTTGCAATTATTTTGCAAACCAACCTTCAGAAACGGTGTTTAAAAAGATTCTCAATACTTTCGGAACGAAAATTGCGGCAGCAATCATCAATTTTCTGATTGCCGTCGTGCTTTCGCAAACCATTGGCGATGTGGGGAAAGGCACACAATCCATACTGCTGACAACCATTTCCTTCATCCTGATTTTCTCCGAAATCGTCTGCGGCGAGAGCATCGTCTTACTGACACCACACCACAGTTTCAAGCAGATTCTCTTTCCATCCGTCCTTTGGTCAAGTATGATAGCCGTCATCATGGGCTTTGCCATCGGAGGCTTTTACCCTGGTTTGGATGCCAATTTGGTCATTCATGTCGCCATTCTTTCGCTCATTTCCTCGCTCAGCGGCATAAATTTCCGTTACCTAATTGGCAAGGAAGAAATCAAGAAAGCCAACTACAACACCCTTTTGCAACCCGTTCTAATTATTTTCACTCTACTGATTTATTACGTATTTCTGAAAAAGACAGACATATATGGTTACATCATAGCACTTTATGCAGCATACTCAGGTTCTTTCCTATTGGGAATATGGATGCTTCGTGACGAGTTTGCAAACCTGAAAATCGGAGAGAGAACCGACTATCGGGGTGTCTTGAAAGACCTTTTCAAATACGGATTCCTCAACCAGACAGGTCATTTCGTCCAGTTCTTTAATCTCCGATTGAGTTATTATCTCCTTGATAATTACATGGATAAAGGCCGTGTAGGAGTCTTCTCCAATGCCGTATCGCTAGCCGAAGCCATTTGGATCATCAGCAACAGCATCGCTTTGGTGCAATATGCACACATCGCCAACACCGACGACCGCCGCTATGCTCAAAAACTCACCCTCAACTTGACGAAAATCTGTCTTGCCGTTTCCGCTTTGGCGGTTGTTGTTTTGGCACTTTTACCACCACAAGTCTACATCTTCGTGTTTGGAAACGAGTTTGGCGAAATGGCCGACATCATCCGAATTTTGGCGCCGGGCGTACTGCTTTACTGCATTTTCCTCATTTTAGGTCATTATTATTCCGGCATCGGACGTTACCAAATGAACACCTTTGCCTCGCTTTGCGGTCTCGCCGTCACTTTTATCCTCGGCTTCACGCTGATTCCACGTCTTGACGTGGCCGGCGCCGCCTTGACATCAACCATTTCATATTCCGTCAACGCCATTTTCCTATTCTGTTTCTTCCTCAAAGAATCCGACTTCAAATGGCGTGATTTCATCTTGACCAAAAAAGAAATAACCGAATATTTCTCCGAACTTAAAAATCAGTTTTTTATCAAAAGCACTGAAAATGAATAAACTGCAAAAATTTGCAAAAGCCATCAGGCTGATTTGCCGTCATCCATACCTGCTCAATCTGGTCCTTCAGGACGAAGAAACCAGCAAAGAAGAAGTCATACGCCGTCATGGATTTTCCGACGGACTGCCTGTAATAGAAATCCAACAGCTGTTCCCTGATTTTAATGAAACAGCAGTCCCATACGCCTATCTTTCGGGGGCAACCATGCCCATCGACATTGCCCTGCTGAAAGCATTGGCACGCAAATATCAGGTGCAAAACTACTTTGAAATCGGCACATGGCGCGGCGAAAGTGTGGCAAATGTAGCTGATGTCGTTCCACATTGCGTCACTCTGAATTTACCTTTGAAAGACATTGTCGAACTGACTCATAATCAAGATTATGCTGACCTTCATTGCTTCTTCAGCAAATGTCTTAACAACGTACAGCAGATTTTCGGCAATTCCTTGGATTTTGATTTTTCAAAGCATTTTGGTCAATACGACATGGTTTTCGTTGATGGCGACCACCATTACGAAGCCGTGAAAAAAGACACGCAAACCGCATTCAAGCTTTTGAAAGACGACAGATCCATCATCGTATGGCACGATTATGCGCTTGACCCGGAAACCATTCGCTGGAACGTACTTTCTGCCATCCTCGATGGTGCACCAGCCGAGAAACGCAATCACATCTATCATATTTCCAACACTTTATGCGCCGTTTACCTACCGGATAGTTTTGAAACGAAAAAACTTGTCCCCTACGAAACACCAGCCAAATTCTTTGAAGTAAACGTCCGCGCACACAGTTTCTAAGCCATTAAGCCATGAACATCCTGCACCTGTTAAGTTGGTTCCCGACACCTGACGACCCGACTTTGGGCAATTTCTGCCTGAGGCAAATCAACGCATTGCCTGACGACTGCCACTCCGTCATTCTGTCCGTTTGCGACGGAAAAAACTTGAAACAATCCTTTGAAATACACGAAATCAAAGGGGAAAGGTTTACGCACATCCAAATTGCCATCAGGCCGCCAAAAATCAACATTTTGCGCAAAATCAAGATGTTAAGGATGTATCAACATGGCTTGCATTTCATCAGAAAACATTATTTCACGCCCGATTTAATGCATCTGCATGTGACTTTTCCATTAGGTCAGCTTGCTTTATTGTGGCACAGACTTTACGGCTTGCCATACGTTCTTACCGAACATTGGACAATTTATCAACCTCAAAACCAACACATTATGAAAGGAAGACTGAAACGAAAGATTGTCAAAATTGCCAACCATGCCTCGGTAATCCTGCCCGTCAGCCTCGACTTGCAGCGCAACATGGAACGCAACGGCATCCACAACCGTTTTCAGGTCATCTACAACCTTGTTGACACACGGACATTCAAGATCGGTACACCTTCGCAAATCGGCAAGAAACGCATGCTCCACATCTCAACCTTGCGCGACGAAGCTAAGAATTTCAGCGGAATTCTGCGAGTCGTTGAAAGACTCCGCCAGCAACGCGACGACTTTGAACTTCATGTCATTCACGACTACGAAGCACCTGAATTTAAGGCATTTGCAAAAGAGCACAACCTTAATGATTGTGTCATTTTTCACGGAAAGAAAACCTCTGCCGAAGTTGCCGAAGCCTTTGCAAAGACCGATTTCTTTATCCTTTTCTCCAATTTTGAGAATCTTCCTTGCGTCATTGTGGAAGCCTTTGCTTCAGGCGTGCCCGTCCTTTCAACCAACGTTGGCGGCATTGCCGAAATCGTCAATTCCGAACGTGGCATTTTAGTCAATTCGGGTGACGAAGACGCTCTTCTGCGAGGCATGAACCAAATGCTTGACACCTACGGCAATTACAACCGCGAAGCTATTCGGCAATATGCTCTGCAAACCTTTGCAAATGAAATAATTGGAAATCAAATCTACGGGCAGTACCAAAAAGTGCTGCAAGACCACAGAAAGCCAGAATGTCAGCGGCAATAAAAGTCAGATGAATTACAATTCACTGGTAATCGAATTCTTCATAATGCCGATTTTTGAGTTCTCGATGAAGTCAATAATAAAATTGCGGTCATCGGATTCAGGCAGGTTTTCCTTTATGTATTGAACTGATTGTGAAACATTCATGCCTACGCTGTAAATCACGCGGTAGACATCCTGAATGGCATTGATTCTTTCTCTTGAAAAGCCTCTGCGAGTCAAACCTATCGAATTGACACCTGCATAGCAAACCGGATAACTTGGGCCAGTCTTCACAAACGGCGGAATGTCCTTATTGACCATGGCGCCACCCGAAATCATGACATGGGCACCGACATGAACAAACTGAGACACAGCAGACAAGCCTCCGAAAATAGCCCAATCGCCCACAGTGATATGGCCTGCCAAGGTAGCGGCATTGGCCATAATCACGTTATCGCCCAAACAGCAGTCGTGCGCCACATGCGTGAAAGCCATCAGCAGGCAGTTTTTGCCGACAACCGTCTTTCCGCTTGCAATCGTGCCTTTGTTCACGGTTGCCGATTCTCGGATTGTGGTACCGTCTCCGATATAGCAATAGGTCGTTTCGCCTTTGTATTTCAAATCCTGAGGAATGGCCGAAACCACAGCACCAGGAAAAATCTTGCAGTTTTTGCCGATTCTTGCGCCATCCATAATGGTGACATTCGGGCCAATCCATGTGCCTTCACCGATTTCGACATCTTCGCCAATCCAAGTGAAAGGCTCAATTTTCACATCCTCAGCGATTTTTGCATTGGGATGAATATATGCTAATGGTTGATTCATCGTAATTTCTTTTCTATGAAACGCCAAAAATAGGAAAATAATATATTGGGAAGCACAAAAAAATCGGCTTCTTGATTCAGAAGCCGATTTTCGTATCATTTTGGCAACGCCATCAAAGCATGGCGTGCTTGATTTTCCTTGCAAACGCCGTATTGGAAAAATGTCCTGGTTTATAAGCCGTTACACGGCCCTTAATCGGTTTGCCGACCAAGGTCAAGTCGCCAATGACATCCAGCAATTTGTGGCGGGCAGGTTCGTTTTCAAAACTCAATTCCACGTTATTCAATATGCCACATTCTTTCACAACGACTTTAGGTTTCTTGAAAAATGCTGCAATATGGTCAAGCTCCTCGGACGAAACGTTCTTGTTGACGAAAACGATGGCATTGGTCAAGTCGCCGCCTTTGATGAGGTTGCGGCTCAGCAGGGTTTCCAATTCGTGAAGGAAAACAAACGTGCGGCAAGGAGCGATTTCAGTTTCAAAATCCTTGATGTCGTGCAACGAAGCCGACTGTTCGTCCAACACCTTAGTATTATACTTCACGGTGACATCGACTTGGAAGGTGTCGCAAGGTTCGATTGACAATTCGATGCCCAGAACCTCATTCTTATAGGAAATCGGTTCGGTAATGACTATATAGTCGCGGTCGGCCTTCTGCTCAACGATACCAGCCTTGCGGATTGCTTCGACAAACATGCGGCCACTGCCATCCATGATAGGCATTTCCTCTACATCAATGTCAATCAGGACGTTATCAATGCCCATGCCTCTCAAAGATGCCAAAACATGTTCAACGGTATAAATTTTCACGCCACCTTTTCCAAGCGTAGTTCCTCTTGATGTGTCAATAACATTATCAACATCGGCTTCAATGATGGGTTGACATTCCAAATCGACACGACGGAAACGGATGCCCGTATTCACAGGGGCGGGATTAAAAGTAAGAGTGCCGCATTGACGGGTATGTAGACCAGCTCCGTGAATGCTGACTTTATTCTTAAGCGTACACTGTTTTTCTGCCATAAAACTCAAAACTCAGGCCTTAATGCCCAAGAAAAACGTGCAAAGATAGGGAAAAAGTCTATAAGTTTGACAAAAAAACGCCCCTTGAGGAATATTTGTCACTGTTTTTCGTCCGATTGATTGAGTTTTTTCTCGATGGCATCGACACTTTTAGCAATGCTTTCAAGCTGTTTGAAACGCACCGAAGAATGTAAGAACTGACGGTATGGAATGGCCGGAGTGCCCATAAACGACATGCCCGGTTCCTTGATGTCGCCCAACACGCCCGACTGTGCTCCGAAACTCGTCCGGTCGGCAATATGCAGATGTCCGGCAAAGCCGACCTGACCGCCGACAATGCAATTCTTGCCTATATGCGTCGAGCCGCTGACGCCCGTCATGGCAGCCATGGCCGTGTTTTCGCCGATTTCGACATTATGCGCCACCATGATGAGATTATCGAGTTTCACACCTTTATGAATATGCGTCGAACCCATCGTCGCCCTGTCAATCGTGGTGTTGGCTCCGATTTCGACATTATCGTCAACGACCACATTGCCTACCTGCGGAATCTTGTCATAATGGCCATCGGCCTGAGGCGCAAAGCCAAAGCCATCGGCACCCAATACGGCACCAGCATGAAGCGTGCAGTTCTTTCCGATGACCGTATTCCGATAAAGTTTTACGCCAGGATAAAGCGTAGTTCCGTCACCGATGACCGAATTATCGCCCACATAAACCTGAGGGTAAATCTTCACATTATTGCCAATCGTGACATTCTCGCCCACAAATGCAAATTCGCCCAAATAAATATTTTCGCCACATTTTGCCGAAGACGAAACGAAAGCCAGCGACGAAACGCCCGACTTGTTCTGCGAAAGCTGGTCGTAAATGGATAACAATTTCGCAAAAGAAGCATACGCATCGGGAACACGAATCAGCGTGGCGGCAACAGGAGCTTTGGGGTCAAAATCATCATTGACAATGACTACCGACGACTTCGTTTCGTAAATATATTGCGTGTATTTTGGATTAGCAAGAAAGCTCAACATTCCCGGCGCGCCTTCTTCGATTTTGGCGACATTACAGACTTCGACATTCGGATTCCCTTCAATCTTTCCGGAAAGCAATTCAGCAATTTGAGAGGCGAGAAATTTCATTTCATTTATTTTATTTCAAGACATTAACGAGCGGAAACACAAATTATTGTGCATCAAAGCAAGCGGTCGAAATCGTGTTTCAATATAGCAACAGCCTGCTCCACGTTCGGATTTGGCAAAGCGACTAAAGTCTGTGCCAAAATCGACACATCCTCTTCGTCATTCAGCTGTTCAAAAGTACTATTTATTTGATTGACAAGCTCTTCCTTAGCATTTTTCACTGCATTCCAAGTAGAATTTGAGACATATAGTTGCTGGGCAAGATTATGTTCAAACTCCTCACGCACATTCTGCAAAAGTTCCAAATGGAATACGCCTTTTTCGATGCCCGGCACATAAACGCGCTTCACCAAGACAGGCAGCTGCACACGCTCCAGATAAAGCAGGACACGCTCGTAGGCCTGCACTTTCAAAGGCATGATGATTTTCATGGCCGTCATTTTCAGTTCGGAGCCAGCGCCGCTTTTCAATTCGGATTCCTTCATTCTTGAAATCCGCATCAAAATCCACACAGCCAAAAAAGCCAAAAGCACGCCGAGTGCCATCAAAACTATAATCCACACTTTCATATTCATAATTCAAAAAATTTCGTGCAAAGGTAAGGATTTTTCTTATCATTTGAAAAAACTAACGCCTAAAATACGCACCCCGAAAATTCCGAAAAATGCAAAAAAACAATCTTTTGGAATTGCAATGGTTACTCCAAGCATGAAGCATCAGAAACTTGCTTGCGCTATGAAATCTCTTGAAACAGCGATTTAAGAAAGCACTCCGCTGATTGTCAATTCGCTTGGATGAATCCGTTGGACTGACAATCAACGGAATTAAGACATTAAAAAACAAAAACAGATTCTTAATTATTACGAAAATCGTAATTTTGCAGCGGATTTAGAAACGAAAAGCAAAATGTTGGCGATAAACAGCGATATGGAAGAAAAATCAGGGCAATACGAACTGCTCATCAAGCAAATGCGTTGCATGATGGAAAGCGAAAAAGATGAAATCGCCTTGATGGCAAATGCATCATCATTGCTCAGCGAAGTGTTCCCTTGGCATTGGATTGGCTTTTACAGAGTGATTGACAATCAATTGGTTTTAGGACCGTTTCAAGGGCCAGTCGCCTGTACGCGAATCGGTTACGACAAAGGCGTTTGCGGAACGACATGGGCAAGGAAAGAAACCATCGTCGTGCCCGATGTGGAGCAATTTCCAGGGCACATCGCTTGCAGTTCGCTTTCGCGTTCCGAAATCGTCGTCCCGATTTTCGACAAAAACGGAGAAGTGAAATCCATCCTCGACATCGACAGCACCGAACTTGATGCCTTCGATGAAACCGACCGACACTATTTGGAAGCATTTTGCGCATTATTTTCGGATAACAGGCCCGCATAAGACTTGTTAGGATAATCATGGCAGAAACACTATCGGTCAAAAAACAACTTTTTCAGTACGCATTTCCCAGCATCATCGGTATGCTGATTGTTGGCATCCAGACCTTTATCGACGGCATTTTCGTCAGCAGAGGTGTAGGAGCCATCGGTTTGGCCGCCGTCAACCTTTCCATGCCGCTCATCAGCGTAATGCTCAGCGTCGCCATCATGATAATCTCCGGCGGCGTGGTCATTGCAGGCATTGCCAAAGGCCGTGGCGACGAAGAACGCGCCAAAGGTTACACCACTTTGACTTTTACGGTTTTGGTCGGTTCCATGCTGATTCTCTCCGCATTGCTTTTGCTCAACTTAAAGGGAATCTGCTATTTACTTGGCAGCAACGATGAAGTCTACCCTTTCGTAAGGAAATATTTAGGCATCATTGGCGGTGCTTTCATTTTCTATTGCATCCCGAATTTCACGGAAGCTTTCACCCGTTTTGCGGGCAAGCCGAACTGGGTTTTCCTGAGCGGCACCATCTGTTGCGTGGTGAATGTCGTTTTGGATTATTTCTTCGTCCTGAAATTCAACTGGGGCGTCTCGGGAGCCGCCATCGCCACCTGCATCGCCAACTCATCGGCGGCTGTGGTCCTTGCGCCCAACGTGAAAACGGGCCGATTGAAAGGCGGCTGGCGGCAAGTGGGAAAGATTTTCTACAACGGCAGTTCCGAGATGCTGACATCCGTTTCGGCAGCCATTACCACTTTCATTTTCAATCTTTTCCTGATGCGCGAAATCGGGCCAAATGGCGTAGCGGCACTCACCATCGTCTGTTATATCAACTTCGCCGTCAACATGTCGATTTTCGGATTGTCGCAGGCACTCTATCCGCTGATGTCGTTCAATGTCGGAGCAAAAGATTATGGCCGCATCAAGTCGCTGCTTTACAATTCACTGCTTTTCAGCGGCATCATTGGCGCTTCCATTTATCTGATTGCCTTGATTTTCAGGCAAGGCATCGTTAATGTTTTTGCCAATAGCGACATGGAACTGGCATCACTCACCACTACTGCCATGACTTACATCACATTACATTACTTGGTGTCGTTTGTCAACATCATCGGCACGAGTTTCCACACTGCCATCGAGCGGCCTTTGGAGTCGGCCATCATCGCCTTGTGCCGTTCCATTGTCTTTGTCCTGATTCCGCTTTTCGCCCTCTCGCCCCTCATCGGGCAAATGGCCATCTGGCTTTCCATGCCGATTGCAGAGACCTTGACGCTGTTTGTCAGCATTCCGCTGATGATGAAGTCGATGAAAAAACTGAAGGCGAAAATGCAAAACTGACACTGTTTTTTCAGCAAAATCCGTCATTCAAAAGTCAAAATCTCCCTCATTGAGGGACAATTTTGATAAAGATCTCCCTCATTGAGGGACAAAAATACGCAAAATCATCCCTCATTGAGGGATTTTATGTATTTTTGCAACGTTTAAAGACCAAAAGACATGTTAGACAACAGCCTATACGAATACATGGATGCCATGCTGAAACAGACCCCGGTCAGCATGAAACGATACATTTTTGACGACATTGCCTGGGATGCGCACATGGTGGGTATTGTTGGCCCACGAGGTGTGGGAAAATCGACCATGCTTCTGCAATACATTCTTTCGCATCGAGACACGAGCAAGATGCTATATGTATCCGCTGATAATGTGTATTTTTCATCACATACCATCGTTGAAACGGCAGACGCTTTCGTCAAAGAGGGTGGCGAGCACCTTTTCATTGATGAAGTCCATAAATACAAGGACTGGTCGAGAGAATTGAAACAACTGCATGATGTTCATCCGAAACTGAAAATCACATTTACAGGTTCATCGGTGCTTGACATCTACAAAGGCGAAGCCGATTTGAGCCGGCGGGCATTGATTTACACCATGCAAGGACTTTCTTTCCGCGAATATCTTGAACTGTTTCACGACATACGGAGCAAGGTTTATTCGTTAGATGAGATTTTAAACCATCAGGTTTCCGTAACAGAAATGGAGCATCCGTTGCCGTTATTCCGCGATTATCTGAAGCAAGGTTATTATCCCTTTGCAAAAGAAATCGGCTTTGAATACCGTATGCAACAGATGATTAGCCAGACCACCGAATCGGACATCGCACAATATGCCGACATGAAGGCTTCGACGGCAAGGAAACTGAAGCAGATGCTGAGCATAATCTCCACACTCGCGCCTTACAAACCAAATGCTGACAATCTGGCCCGTGAATTGTCCGTCAGCAAGAATAACGTACCCGACTACCTTGTCTATTTGGAAATGGCAGGAATGATTGGCCAGTTACGAGACGACACGGGGGGAATGCGCGGACTCGGCAAAGTGGAAAAAGTATACATCGACAATCCAAGCCTGATGACGGCTTTGGCAGGTGGGGTCCCCGACATCGGCAACATCAGGGAAACATTTTTCTATAACCAAATGAGGGTTCGCAACGACATAATCTCCTCGCGCGAATCCGACTTCTGCATCGACAAATTCACATTCGAAATCGGAGGCAAAAAGAAAGGGAAAAAACAGATAGAAGATGTTCCCAACGGCATTATCGTCCGCGACGACATTGAAGTCGGGCACGGCATTATCGTTCCGCTTTGGATGTTTGGAATGAATTATTGAAAAAATGCAACACAACCATGAAAAAGACATACAAAGAACTGCCAAAGAATTATCCCGTTTGCGGACTTGAAGATTGCCTTATGGCAGATAGTTGCCTGCATCGCCAAGCATTCCTCAAACTGATTGAGACAGAAATTTTTCTGCGGCTCATCAATCCGCGACATTGCGACACGAATGCCAGTTGCAAATACTACCGCAGCAACACTCCCGTGCTATTTGCCCGAGGCTTTGTCAACTTCCAGCAGAAAATGTTCCCCGAACAATACCAAACATTCATGCGTCTGCTGATAGCCCACTTCGGGCGCAACCCGTATTTCGAAAGGCGACGCGGTGCTTATCCACTTCCGCCCAAAGAGCAGGAAATCATCCTGAAAGCACTCCGACAGGCAGGCGTAACCGAGGATTTGCGTTTCGACAGTTACGAAGAAAACATCAACTGGAACGACTGACCGGCCATTTCACCGCGATGGATGCTGAGTACTCTCGTCAGAGTACTGCAATACTCCAGTTAGAGTACTCCAGTACTTTAGTTAGAGTACTGGAGTATTCTGGTTAGAGTACTGGAGTATTCTTTGGGAGGTACTGAAAAATGATTAGAGTAGAAATAAAACTGCACATCTATCATTCAGAATAAAATCATCTTATTTTAGCCGTTCCTTATTCATCCAATTTTTCCAAAAAATCAAGAGCACGATTCCTGTCTAAATTTTCATGATACTTTTGATTTTCATAACTGCGCAAACAGCGATAGCACGAAGGTTCGCATGTGCATGTATCAAGAACAGAAATTGCTCTACGAATCACTTTTTTCAGCACACTACCATCTTCTGTCACAAGTCTTCTCGAATGTCCAGCTCCGCCAGGCACATCATCATAAATTATAATAGTATTCTCTACACGGTTCCCAACCCATTTACTTGACAAACAACCTTTTATATCTCGTCTTTCGATACTCAGTTCTGCCGCAAACGAATTAAGCAACGCATACATTACCGACATCATCTGAAAATAATCAGAAGTGTCGCATCCGAAAATAATCTTTGCCACATCCGTTTTAAACTCGTGATGCAACCCATACTTCTTCAACATTACGTTGTCGCATTTGCCCTTTCCAAAAGGATTATCGTGTTTATATGTAGTTTTTTCAATCCTCATCACCAATGGCCGAAAATCTTCGTATTTCTTCAAAATTGACATTTCGTCACTAGCAACCGAATAGCCACATTTACTGCAAACATAAAAATCATCCGTAGACTTAACAACCAAAGAGTCATTTGTCGTAGATTCGATTCTAATAGGAATACTTCCAAATTCAAAATCAAAGCTATTCATTACGCGAGCTTCCTTATCTCCAATATACACAGCCTCTGTCTTATACTTTCTTTCTTGAGAGGTCAACGGAACATCTTTAGTATCAGCTTCAGCGACAAAACCTGATCTCGGTTCTATGCTTTCATGGAATTCCACTTTCTTCAATAAATTGCCGCATGCAATGCACTCTTTTCCCTCCTTACCAACAGGAACACTTGAATAATTAATTTGCTTACATTTTGAACACTCGGCCAGATATGCCGTATCAAATACATTCGATTCCCCCTTATTCACCATTGGCTTTCTTATATAGCGGCTTGTATACAGTTTTCCATCTGCGACAACTTCTGCCGAGGGAGCATATTCAGCAATCGCAACTGATAAATCACGAGTTAAATTCAATGACTTAAAGCTGTCCGAAGCAAAATTCTGTGACAATTCAACCGAATCTATCGGAAAACCGTACTTTGGCAATATATTGCCCCTTACCAAGAAATCTATCAATTCATTCTTTTTATACCTTTTTATTTTCCTTTCCAAAACAAGAGCCATCTCTGTTTCATCATTTTTCTTGGCTTTTTTCAATTCTGTTTGCAGATAATTCACATTTCTTTCATACTCATCCTTAATTTTTGTAAAAGTACCATCTTCTCCGCAAAACTCATCCAACCACTCAAAGCTATCAATGTATTTTTCTTTCAGAGTATTATCGACATGGAAATTTGAATTCTTCAACAAATTTGTCAATTCTACAGGCTGATTTCTCAGCCAATCAATAAATCGGACATATCCTTTCTCATCAATAAATTTATCCGCTTGATTTCCAGAATACATATCTGGATTTAGTTTCAAGAACAAACCGATAGCAACCGCATAAACATGGCGTTTTAGTATTTTCTCGTTATTCAAGCTGAAAAGTGGAGGCGTTATCCTACCTTTAATCATTTCTTCCGGTTTAGAGAAGAACGTAAAATCATGGGAACTTTGTCTTGCAAATGTCATGGCGAAAGCGGCAGCATCAATGCTTCTTCCGGCACGGCCAACACGCTGAGCGTAATTTGAAGCCAAAGGTGGAATATTCCTTAAAAACACAGTTTCCAAATCACCCACATCGACACCCATCTCAAAAGTCGTTGAACAAGAAAGAGCATTTATCTCTTTTCTGACAAACTGTTGCTGATAATCCAAAGCATCTTGCTTTGCTAATTGAGCCGTATGCTCCTTGATGAATAATGGTGTAATCTTGCCTCTATCATACAACCTTGCATAATAGTTCTCTTGACAATACTGACTTGCATTTAAAGATTCCAAATCTCCACCACACCCATCAACAACACAATGACCACCAATATTAAATTGTGTCTTTTTCCCACATTTTTTACAAATCCAAACTTTTGCATTCTTTCCAATCCTGACTTTAATATTTCGGGCAGGTACACAGTAGCGTCTTCCATCCCTACTTTCCAAAGAAAAATCATTACTCTCGATAATCAAATATTCCCAAAATTGTTTCAAAAACTTGACAGCATCCTCATCATCAACCCTTAGAGCATTTTTGGTCATTATCAATTTGTTAGAACGATAAAATGTTTTAGTCCCATCTTTCAGCAAACGTCTTGTTGGCAAAAAAGCATAACTGTTAAAGCTTTCCGAATCCTTCTCTTTTGTAATAAATCTTTGTTGAGGAGAAAAGAACAAATATTCTCTATCGCTATCATTAATATCCGTGTTCTTATCTGTAACTATCGCTCCAGTCCTGACAATTTCAAAAACCAGATAGTTCAAGAAATTTCTGGAATCCGATTCACTCATATTATACATTTTTGCCACGGCATCAATAATATCATCTGTAATTCCCTTATACTCAAATGAAAGCATTCCCAAGGAAGCCAATGATGTATCGCGGTTGCAATTATAAAGTTCATCGACAACCGCCACCCAAGCATTCCTATTATTCTCAACAATAGAAGAATCGCTATCAGCATTGCTCTTTCGGAAAAGATTATGGCTTGAAAAGTAATTATTCAATAACTTAACCAAATCAGACACCCCAACGCCGTTTACAAACCTCTCATCATTTTCGTTCTCTCTAATGACATTCCAAATTCCGCGTCGTCTTAAAAACTGCTTATACATTTCCTCCATAAAACAAGCAAATTTAGCAGCCCCCTGACGACTATCTGAAAACACCAAAAACTGGCTACCAGTGCTTATCTTTTTCTTCTTAGACTCCAAAGCCTTAAGGAACAAATTATTTTGAGAAGCTGATTTGTCATTTTCTTCTTGAATGTATGTATACTCAGGAATTTGCTCATACAATGAAGTCGCGATAACACCAGTTGCAGCATCGTAACCCAAATTAAACCTTCTCAAATTTCCATGACACACCGAACATTTATCTTTGGATAATTCCTTAATCCTTATCTTTTGCGTATTTCCGCAACTGCACCATTGGTTGCAAGCCTCATCCTCATGTACAATTGCGCCACAATTCTTACACAGAAAATACGACTTGCTTTCTTCTCCCTCTTCATACGCTTCATCGGTAGTATTGATTTGGAAATAAGAGCTTTTTTCCATTGAAGTTGACCTTTTCAAATATCCATTTGAAATTTCACCTACTAAAGCCATCTCACCGCAATCATCACACACCGCTATTTCAAACACATTTGCACTAATACCATCTTCCAACTCAAAACTATTCTTTCTTACCAAAGACAGACTGTCTGGATAATCCAAAGCCACAAAACATCCATCCAATGCTCTCAAAAAGTAATGATAGCGAATGTCGACTAAAGGCTTGCCATTTTTTCTTGCTTTTGCGCACAAGGCCACAAAACCGACCGCTTCCTCTTCCGTCAAATCAAGCTTCTCAATAAATTTTTTCAATTCAATCAGATTTCCAAGATTTCTCATTCTGTAATACAATGACGATGTAGTCAAAATATCATACAGTATTTCTTGCTCTTTACCTACCGAATAGCGATGTTCAAAACCATATTTCGACAACACATCACCAAAAGAAAGCTCTTCATTTGCTAAATCAACGAACAACGACTTCGGATATTCAAATGTTGTGTCAGATTTTCGAATAGGTTCTCTATAAGCCGTAACTATATCACTCGTTTCATAATCACAACCTGTAAGTCGCCTTGCAAATTCGACCACCGTATTATTACTATCTTCGCTTTCATCTCCCAACGTGGCAGAAGTCAGGATAAATTGTGGAGAACTATTCAACCTTCCTTTTAGTCTGCTCAACAAAAATGACGTTTCAATTCCTGTTGCCCCTGCATAGACATGCGCTTCGTCTAAAACGACATACTTGAATTTGGAATTTGTAAAAATCACATCATCGCCTGGGCGTAACAACAAATGCTCCAACATCGCATAATTTGTAAACAGAATATGCGGAGGCCTTTTCTTCATCTCGTCACGCGACAACACTTCATTTGGCAAAGGTTCTCTTAGCTTTGGATTCTTCTCCTTGGCATACATCAATTTATACAATTCAATTGCACTTTTCTCATGATTCTCCGTTCCTCCGTTATACACACCAAATCTAATTTTCGGATAATCCATCAGGATTTCTCTCAAGCTCTTAATCTGATCATTTGCCAAGGCATTCATTGGATAAATGAAAATTGCCCTAACCCCATCGCACAAAGAGCCTTGTTCTTCCTCTCTTAATAATTCGTTCACGACCGGAATAATAAAGCAATTGGTTTTACCACTACCCGTTCCCGTCGAGATAATAACATTCCTCCCTTTTACAATCTTTTCAACAGCTTTCTGCTGATGAAGATAAAGCGGTCTGCCTAACGGCAATTTAGGTTTATCCTTGCCCTTTTCCAAATTCTCAAACAATGGCGACAAAATACCTCTGTTCATCAAATCGGCAAGGCTTTCTCCTGATTTAAAAGAATCATTTACCTCAACGAAAGGACCATTCGATATGGTCTTGTTTAACTCTTTTACAAGTTTATTTTGCAGTTTTGTATTTTTAAAACGATAGGTTGTACTAATATAGCCTATGTATTCCTTTTTAATTTCTTCTGCTGCTTTAGCTGGATTAAACATAGTTATTCCTCCTTAAATCTAATATACAACATTTGAACATATCTTGGAAGATTGCTTTCATTTATACACAATCTTTTTTTCGTCAAATCATAAAACAAATCCTCAATAAAATCACCATCCTCTTTCCAACCTGCCTGAATCCACATTGTTCTGTTACTTCTTAAGTCTATTCTAACTGGGTTCGTAATCTCTTTAACCCCATTTCCATTTTCCAATTTTTCAATGGTCTTCAATTCACCGCCCACCCGTTGGCATAAAGTTCCCAAATAATAATATTGCTTCTCAACTTCATCATAATAACCATCCAAATCATCAATATAATATTCTCTCTCAAATTTATGACGAACCTTATCATAATCCCAAAACCATAAAAATTTCAGTTTTTTACCTCTAAAGCGATATTTCTCTTCATCGCCAACAATCAAGTCAAAAGTTCCCAATTCTTTCGAATTCTGAATAAACAAATTATCGCTTTCTTTGGAAACACATATTTCATAAGCACCTTCTGGAAACTCAATCTCACAATTCACATTCTGCAATTTTTTCCCAATCTTTGTTTTTCCGTTTAAATACGAAATAAAAAAGCTATTCGTTTTTCTTCCAACAAATGTATTTTCAACATCCCAATAGACCTTTCCTTCCCGATATGAAAATGGAGATTTCACAAAACCTTCAATCACAGAAAACGACATAATTGGGAATACACCTTCACCAACTATTATGGATAAACGAGCTTCTTTCACTTTTTGAAGACGGCAAACCGTCCTGCCAATGAAATACCTATTATCCTGCACTTTTTGTATTTCTCTTTCAACACCGTCACAAATAAGGCAAAGTCTAATTCCATTCTGATTCGGACACCTTATCTCCAATTCATCCTCTCTTTGTATGTAATCTTCATACCACTGTATTCCATCAATCCCGCGACTGTTCCACTCTCCTTTATTTATTCTCCACTGCAACAATGGAACCCTGACACATAAATCACCTTCAAACAACGGACTTTCTATTTCTTCAACCGTATTGTCAAATTCAAAATCATCAATAGTTTTAGAATCATAAGAGACAAACACTTTTCGTTGCTGAGAACCATAGTAATATGGCAGATTGAATTTGATTGACAACTTTGGGAAAGTCACTATACAATCAGATAGTATCTCTTTATCGTAATCATAGGAATAGAGAGAAATCTTTAACGGGCTACAATCGTCGACCAAACCCAAACGGCACAAACCAAACATCTTATCATCACCTTCATCCTCATACTCAAGTGTTGACAGCAAGTATGGCTTATCATTTATCTTCAACTCCAGACTTTTTAAATTATAGTAATCAGGAATCAACAACTTTACATTATCCTTAAAGACCGAATAGTTTTGGCCGTCAATCGTCCATTTGGCTTCATCCATATACCCCACCAACCGTATCTGCCCACGATTCTGAGACATTTGTTGCCTTTCTACAAACGAAACCTGTCTGATTTCACCCGTAATGCTTTCACCAGATTTTGGATAAACGCAATACATGTTCTTTGCGACCTTACTTGTGTCATCAGGACAAGTCTTTAACGAATCAACATCAGCAGAGAACAAAAAGTAATTATTAGGTTCCTGCAAAATACCCTTCACTTCCTTTTCGTTTATAAAAAGGATGAAATCTCTTTCCAAAGAAGTCTTTTTACTCTTGTTAGAATCAAATATGACAGAATCGTTTTCCAAGATTTCTACTCTCAGATCTATTTTTCCGCCCCAGTTTTCACATAAATCATTCAAACAATATTCCTTTGTTTTAGTAGAAAAGAATAACAATCCTCGTTTTTTCCACAAATCCTCAAAAAGTAGAATTTTTCCATTTGAACTAATTCTTACCTGAATTTGATCATTTTCTTCAACTCTAATCGATGGAATCCTTAAATAGACCTGATTATCATCTTTCTTCACATAGTCAGCAATAACATCTTGCTTTGAAACAATAGGATTGCACCTCCGCACACGCCCTTCTTCATCCTGAATTCTTCTATAATTCCACCAATTTTGAAGTAGACTATCGACCCAATCAGTCTGGCAAAAAGTTTGATTGAAGTACATTTCATGGATTGCAGTCAACACTTTGTCAACGAAATCCACAAAATCTTCAAACAGCAGTTCATGTAAAGCAAAACTTTTAAGTCCAATACCGAAGAAGTAAATTTCCGAACCTATGGAAACACCGTTTTCTTCCGAATATCCCTGACTTAATATATTACAAATCTTGACAGCAATACTTTCACAAATCCATTTATCATCTTTCGTATAAGAATAATCCAAATCTTTCTTGAAAATATTGAAACATAATTCAAAAAAGGACTGCATGCTATTGAAAGGTGCAAAGGAATGCATCAAAACGGTTGCATAAAATCTATGGCCTGTTTTTACCGTAACAATCTCACCATGCAATTCCAATGAATTAATCGCCTGCACAAATGAGTTTCTAATGCTCTGAACACTTTGACAATTTTCTTCCGCATGAAGGCGATTTGCAACATATTCCCAAAAGCCAACATCGCCATCAACTTCATTTTCAATGGACTTCCATCGTTTCGCCAGTTCAACTAAAACCACGAACGAGATTTTCCTGTTTAATTTCAACTCCCGAATATCTTCACTAATTAAACATGTCAGATAATCCAACATATCCTCATATTCCTGTTCTGTATATTCTGCAAATCCTATAAGTTTGTTTGTTTCAAACGAACGTTTTATTTTCTCAATGTTTAGTGTTTCTAAACGATCCAAACACGAATATAAGTAACAATCATTTGATGACATAAGCATTAAACTTTCTATTATAGAGTATTATGAGAATTTCATTTGACGCTTCAAAAATACATAATCTTAGAACACATCAATATACTTGCAACGTTGCAACTCGATATTTTTCATTTTTCATCAAAAAATCTGCAAAAATCACATACGGCCATAAAAAACGTGGACTTAACATTATCCACATTCTGAGGCCGTGAGAATTGCCCGATTTTCCAGATAAGTCAAGCCCACGCAAACCGCGCAGGCATTTACGACTTATTCGAGGAAAATCATTTTTCTAAAATTTCTCACGTTTCAGAATGATACCGAATAAATAGCAAACGCTATGGTTAATAATATGTCAATTTACAATTATCTTTTCTTTCGTTATTTTACTGTTTATCAATATAATATATCAAATTTATATATTCAGGTTTTCTTCAATTTCCTTTATTGTAGGTATCATTCCATCAACTTTGCTCGGGTATAGTTTTTCCAATTCAAAATCGGAAATTCCTATAGGCTGACTGCTTGACTCCAACGCATATTGAGCCAGCAAATTGTCCTTGCCCTTGCAAATGAGCAGACCAATTGTTGGGTTATCGTCATCACGTTTCACAATGTGGTTCACCGATGCAACATATCCACCTAACTGACCCACGTCTTGGAAATCAAAATCACCCATTTTCACTTCAATGACAACATAGCACCTTAAAATCAAATGATAAAAAAGAAGGTCTATGAATTTTTCCTTTTCCCCTATTTGCAAACGGTATTCCTTGCCAACATACGCAAAGCCCGTGCCCAATTCTATAAGAAAATCCGTAATATTCCTCAACAATTGCGATTTGAGCAAAGTCTCGTTATATTTTCCCGTAATGCCAGCAAATGCAAAATTATATGGGTCTTTGGTTATGTCTTGAGCCAAATCACTCATAGGGTCGGGCAATGTGGCTTTGAAATTGGTTATGGCTTTACCTTCCCTTTCATACAAACCCGTATCAATCCAATTGAGAAGCATAGCACGGCTCCATCCGTTTTCAATCGTTTTCCTGACAAAAAACAAAGCCTTGTCTGTGTCACCTTTTACATAATCCATAATCACGCAATGATGCCCCCAAGGAATCTGGAATATTCCAACAAGTTGTTGGAATTTTGCAGGACTTATCTGCTCATCAGGCAACGGCAGTTTTTCCAAAGAATTCAAGCCGCCAAAAGATTCTGCTTCAATTTTTCCAACAAGTTGTTGGAAAAACACATCGTATTGATTATAAAGCGAATAAAACCTTTTACAATAGTAAATGTTCGATTTTGACAATCCGTCAACACCAGGAAGTTCCAATCGCAAATCCTTACTGAGTTGCACAATTACGCTTTCGCCCCAACGTTCCTCAACATGCATTTCAACGATGTCGCGACCCAACATCCAGTTAAAAAAGAGTTTCTCGGAATTGATTTTTACTGCGGCTTTTATTTGGCTGTTTCTATATCGGACTGCCAGAGTCTTCACCCATTCACGATACTCATTGTCTAATATGTTGATGTTTTTGCTCATGATTCTATGCGAACGCTATATGCCAAGTTCAATTTGCAACACGCTTATTTGCTGCAAAAATAATGAATTATCACTGCAAAGAACCCATAGAAGTATTTTTTTCATCAAAACTTCCACCCAGCCATAATTTCCCAACTTCGCCCAGGCATGGCGCGCCAAAGCACATTCTGATATGCCTTGTCAGTGAAATTATTGCATCGCAACTCAAGCTTGAATTTTCCAATCTGCCGCCCCAAAGCGATATGGTGCAAGACGTAGGCTGGCAAATCGTAACTGAAATACGAGCCAGTCGCATAGGATGTGTTGCGCACACCCGTCATCTCGAGCGTATAATTCAGATTCCATTGCTTCCAATGCACATCGGCAAAAAAATTGGCATGATGGCGCGGAATGTAAATCAACTGCTTGCCCTTGTTGCCGTTTGCATCCGCCAAGTCGCTTTCATCGGTGGTGGCGGTAAAGACATAATTGCCCGAAACGGCAAATTTCCAATCCTTATAGTTATAGGCTATACTAAGATGATTTTCAACGCCTCGCGCAAAAACCAAAGCCACATTTTCAGGCACCCAATAGCGGTATTCTGTCGGCACCCACTGAATCCAGTTTTTCACCTTCGAGGCATAAATACCTGAACGCAACTCTATGGAAAATCGTTCCTTTTTCAAAGCATATTTCAAGGCAAAATCCAAAGTTCGACCGTTTTCCGCCAGAAGGTTTTCATTGCCGCCCGGATACCAATACAAGTCGTTCAAACTCGGATTGCGGTAATTGTGGCTATAGCCCAAAGTGGTCGTCAACGATTTCAGGAAAGGCATTTGATATGAAAAAGTCGCTGTCGGGAAAATGCCCATCGACTTGCCATCGACGATGTCGTAACGTGCCGTAAGTTTCAGATTTGCAAAGGCAAAAGGCGAACCATCGACGGCAGCGTATGCCGACACAATGTCACGTTTTTTCGACCCTTCGTAATTGTTCGACTTCACATTTTCCCTGTCCCATTGCAGTTTGGCGTTCAGCTGCCACGACTTGTAAAGTTGCTGCTCTATATTGGCAATCTGATGCAAAATCACGGCGTCATTTTGTGAGTTGATAGAGGTAATCACATCATCAGTCACCGGATTTCGCGTTTCCAAGAAATAGCTTTGTTTCTCAAAGAATGCCGCCGACTTCAACTGCAAACTTCCTGATTTCCAATATGTCTTAAACGAAATGTAATTCCTCGAGAAATTGTCTTTCGTCCATTCCTCAGTATTTTTATTGCCCACATTTGGCATGATTTGCGGCAAGTTCCTATTGTTCCATTGGTTCCACGACGAGGCCGAAAGCACACAATTCTTAAAAAGCAGACTGATTTCCGGCATGATGCCATAATCAACGAAATCAGCGTTTTGCTGCTTCATTCTCTGATGCGGAATGGTGGCAAGATTCTCATATTCAAAGTCATTGTCGGAGGAATTGCGATAGGCTTTCACACGGGAAGAGAACTTTTTCCCACGATTGCCGAACGTCACGAAACTGCCCAAAGTATTGAAACTGCCGAAAGTCTGTTTCAAATCCAGAATCAGGCCATCACCAAACCCCGTCGTGTTGTCGATATTGACAGAGCCGCCCAAACCTCCGCTATTATTTGACGTGCCGCTGCCCCAGTTCAGATTGACATCATCAGCCAGAAAGACCGGAATGGTGCTGAAATCGACCTGTCCCAAATTGGGTGCATTCAGTTGAAAACCATTCCATAACACCAAAGTATGGCTTGCCGTCGTGCCACGGAACGAAGCCGTAGAAGTGCCGCCAGGACCATACGTTTTGATAAAAACCGGACTGTGCTGGATCAGCAACTGCGAGAGATTTGAAGTGCTTTTCGACTCAAGGACAAGCGTGTCCAATTTCCGCGCAACCAATGGTTTTGCCACACTCTCCCCCACTCCATTGCCTTGAATTTCAACCTGATTGAGCATAATGGTATCTTGCGCCCAAAGCAGACTTGGGAACAAAACGGTCAGCCAAATCAATAAGGTTTTCATTCTTACCATCATGGGTGCAAAATTAGGGAAAAAACGACTATTTTTGCAGCAAATAGTGAATCAGAATGAAAATACGCAATCCCTATAACGCCATTCCCGAGCACAATTGCTTCGGATGCGCCGCCAAAAACCCAATCGGTTTGAAACTTGACTTTGAAAAAGACGAGGACAAAGTCACAGCCCGATGGATGCCCACGACTGACTATCAAGGCTTTGGTGATTTCCTTCATGGCGGCATTGCCGCCACTTTGCTGGACGAAGTCGCATTTTGGGCGGTTCAGGCCTTGCTCGACAGCAGTGGCGTAACCTCCGAATTGAATGTCAAATATCTAAAGCCGATTCACATCAGCCATGGACAAATCACCGTCACGGCAAAACTGAAAGGACAAGTCGGAAAACATCTCTACGCCTTTGAAACACAATTGTTTGACGGAACTGATTTGCTTTGCGCCGAAGGCATCGCCACCTATTTTGTTTATCCGAAAGAGTTAGCGAAAACCAAGTTCATGTATCCTGGCAAAGAGGCTTTGGGACTTTAGCCATTTGCTAACACAAAACCCTAATACCGAATCATTTTTCCTCAAGCAAAAAAGCGAGGAACCGTTTTTGCAGTTCCTCGCTTTTGATTATCCAAAACCCAATGCTTATTTTTTCTTGTCAGTTGGATTAGCTTTTGCCGGCGCATTGGTCTTTTCGTAAGTCTTGGTCTTCCCCGACTGCTGACCTTGCTTGAAAGTCGATTCCGATTTCAAGGAACCATTGTCGTAGTATTCCTTGGCTTCGCCGTCCTGCTTGTTGTCCTTGTAATTCTTCGACGACTTCAGCTGTCCGTTGGAATAGAAAGTTTCCTGCTTGCCTTCAAACGAACCCGCCTTGTATTCGATGCTCATCATCTTGTTGCCGTTTTCGTCATACCAAGTGCAAACGCCATCACGCTGACCTTTCAGGTAAAAGCTTTCTTCCTGCACGCCACCCTTTTCGTAGCACATAATCTGACGGCCTTCCATAATGCCCATATTATAAGTGTTCATTCTTGAAAGACGGCCGCCACGGAACCATGAGCTGACCTGACCATTCAACTGATCATCCTTATATTCAGCCTGTTTCGTGATTGAACCTGTTTTATCAATTTCAATACAAACGCCATTTTTCCTGCCGTTTTGGAAAGTAATCACACGCTTCGGCAAAAAACTGTCGCCCGTAAAATACTCAATCCATGTACCTTCTTTTTGGCCATTCAAAACCTGACCCTGAATGGTGCAATCATTTCCCACCGCCGAAAACTTGCCGTTTGGAGCACCGGCAACATTCACTGTTTCTGCATTTTGTGCAATCAATGTCACAGAAAACATCATGGCAACCGCCAAAAACATTAAACTTTTACGCATTTTATTTTTCTTTTAAAGTTGGACAAAATTATAAAAAAACGAGTAATCCTATACAAATCTCATGCAAATTTATCATCCTTTCGTTTTTTTTCGCATCTTTGGAAAATCAAATTCACTGGTTATATAGAAACAAATTCACTGAAAATGAAAAAGATAGAAGTAAAAAACTTTCGTTTGTACACCACAGCCGTCATCAGCATTGAATGGAAGCAGGAATTGCTTAACGTAAACTTAGACCTCGCAATGATGCTGAAAATGATGCATATCGAAGGCCTGACCGAAGAAGACATCGTAAAATACAGCAACAACGGCCAGCCGATTCCATTCAAAAAAGTGACCTTGATTCTTTTCCAAGACGACGACAAGCCAGGTCAATACTACACCGACGAAAGTTTCGACGAAGAAGACGACCCGACGGTTTTCTATGTGGAGATAAAGGAATAGCCGTAATCTAAAAACCTGCAAGAAAGCCAAAGCAATTGGAAGGACAAAACATTGCTTTTTCATCCTTCCAATTACTTTTTTTATTCAATTTTAGTCTTTCCAGTTACTCTTTTTTCAATAATTTTAGTCTTTCAAATTACTTTTTTTTGATATTTTTCGTCTTTCCATTTACTTTTTTTGTACTTTTGCAGAAAATTAAAATACTGAATAGCAATGGAAATCGTTTCAATAGAAGGACTTTACCGCACATCAAACCGACTTGTAGCACAAACATCGGCAAACTTTCACCGCTACATGTACGACATAATCTCTTGGGAGGCCTGGCTGATAGCCATCAAAGGCGCACGCGGCACAGGCAAGACCACAATGATGCTTCAACGCATCAAGGAAGAATTCAAGAACAACCCTCAAAACGCTTTGTACATTTCACTCGACAACCTTTGGTTCAAGACGCACTCGCTTAGCGAAGTGGTCGAATACCACTACAGTCATGGCGGAACCCACCTTTTCATCGACGAAATCCACAAATACGAGAATTGGCAAACCCTGATTAAAAACATTGCCGACGAATATCCCGATCTTCATGTCGTTTACACAGGCTCTTCCATGCTGAAAATAGACCAGAACGAAGCCGACCTTTCGCGCCGCCAACTCGTTTACACACTTCCTGGCTTGTCGTTCCGCGAATATCTGTCTTTTGAAAACGCTCTTGACAAGCCCGCCATCGCCCTTGACGACTTACTGGCAAACCATCAACGTTACGCCATGGAAATCTCAAACGAGATAAAGATATTACCTTTTTTTGAAACTTACTTAAAAACAGGCTATTATCCTTTCTATAAAAGAGACAAGGCAGGCTTTGAACAGAGGTTGCAAGCCGTCATCCGCACCATATTATACGAAGACTTACCTGCCGTAGAAGATGTCACCTACGAGACCGTAAGGAAAACGGAACGCATGATGATGATTCTTGCGGAGCATAAACCTCAAACACCCAATATGAACGAATTGTATGGGCAATTGGACACCAACCGCAACCAAGGTCTAAAGATGCTCTATCTGCTTGAGCGCGCCGCCTTGATAAACATTCTTTCATCGGAAGCAAAAAGCACGAAACATCTTGCCAAGCCCGATAAGATTTTCATGAACAACACCAACCTGATGTTCGCCCTGACAGCCAGCAACAACACAGGCACAGCCCGTGAAGTGTTCTTCGACAACCAATTGGCAGCAGCCGGCAACGAAGTCAACTATCCAAAACAAGGCGATTTCTTAGTCAACCACAAGTATCTGTTTGAGATTGGCGGCAGAAGCAAGACCTTTGAACAGATAAAAGACATTCCCGACAGCTACCTTGCCATCGGCGACATCGAGACCGGCCACGGCAGCCGAATTCCCTTATGGCTTTTCGGGTTTTTGTATTAATGAAACGTTTTCTTTCTGTTTTCGGTGAATTTAGCTTCGCTGCCGTAGCATGTTGCACTTTTTGAAACTTATAATTTGACAATCTTTTGCGTCATGCTGCCTTTTGCGGTTTCTATCCTGACAAAATAAGTACCAACATTCAGGTCTGTAATGACGAAACTTTCGGCATTGGTATTAACATCCACAATGGTCTCGCCACGCATACCGAATACGGTAACCTTAGTCATGTCTTTGCACTTGACATTCACAATGTCCGACGTCGGATTTGGGAAGATTGAAAATTCAATTTCCAGACATTCTTCAACACCATAGCCTTGTGGCAGTTCCTCTACATGAATAAAATCTTTCCAAATATCTGCTTCTTTGTATTTTTGCAAACAGCCAAATGGAACAAATAACGTTGAAGTTTCTTGAACCTCGTTATTAAAAACGTTATTACCCTCGCACAAAGGTGGAATTGTCGCAAGACAATAAACTGAAGCCAAAGATGAGCAACCAAAAAAAGCACCATCTCCAATTTTTGTCACCGAATTCGAAATTGTCAATGAAACTAAATTTGAGCAAACATAAAATGCAAAATCCCCAATTGCAGTCACCGAGTTCGGAATTGTCATTGAAGTCAAAGACCAACAATTTTCAAAAGCATAATCTCCAATCATTGTTACAGAGTTTGGAATAATCATGGATGTAACCAACTCGCATCCCCAAAACGCATAGTTTTCAATAGAGACCACCGTATTCGGGATAGTTGAACTGTTACATCCATTTATCAATCTATTGGTCTGTGTTTCAATAATTGCGTTGCAATTGTTTCTGCTGTCGTATGTGTCATTCAACGGACTCACTACAATTGATTTTACATTGTTACAATTACCAAATGCATTTTCTCCGATTGACTTTACGGATTTTGGAATTGCAATTGTTGAAAGTAGCTCACATAAACTAAAAGCTCCATTGCCTATAGCTACAATACCATTATGCAAATCTACAGATCTTAATTGACAACCTTGGAAAGCAAATGCACCAATTGAAGTTACCGAAAGAGGTATGTGAGAATTATTACATCCGGCAATTATTGTGTTTGTCGCAGTTTCGACAATGGCATTACAATTGTTCCTTGAATCATAAACTGCATTACCGGATTCGACCGACATTGATTCGATTTTCGGACAACGACTGAACGCACCCTCACCGATATTGGCAACAGACCGTGGAATAAACACGTTTTCAATTGATGAACAGTCACAAAACGCCCTTACGCCAATACTGACAATGGAACTCGGAAAGGTTATGCCAACCAGCGATGCACAATAATAAAAAGCTAGCTCATCTATAGAAACCAAAGAATCAGGCAACGTAACAGATGGCAGCGAAGTGCAATTGCGGAAAGCTGCATATCCAATATTGGCGAGAGTATTAGGAAGCGTCACAGAAACCAACGATTCACAACCATAAAAGGCATATTTTCCGATATAAGTTGCACCATTTTCAATAACGAGGTGCTTTAGATACCCATTATATTGGTATCCGAGAGAACCATAGCGGGAATAATCATACATTTCACCTGTTCCACTTACTGTAAAAATGCCCGTTTCAGTGTCAAGTGTCCAAGTTAAATTGTCACCGCAAATGCCGTTGATGATTTCCGATTTTGCTGAAAATGATAGCAAAACCGACAGTAATGCAAGAAGTAATCTCTTTTTCATCTTATTATTATGCTTATGGCAGGTTCAATAAATCCTATTTTCTTCACCATGTCAGGTAGAACCCTTAACCTGACATGACAAAGATTCTGCCAATTGGCGTTAGCTTTCAACAAACTGCAAAATTATATTTTTTTACAAATATCCCTGTTTTTTTCAATCGTCTGAGTTTAAAAACAGCAAAAACTGTTTTCCACACATAACAATACCACTTGCTGGATTCTCTATTACCACATCCGAATTCATGTGATAAGATTGCGAATTGAAGAGAATAGAAACAAGAGCCGACAACATGCCGACTCTTGTTCAAATCATATTAGATTCAATTATTTCTTCGGCAAGCTCTTAATGTACTCATCGATGGCCTTGGCCGCTTTCTTACCTGCACCCATTGCCAAGATGACGGTTGCGGCACCACTGACCGCATCGCCGCCTGCAAAAATGCCAGGACGCGAAGTCGCACCGAATTCGTCAGCCACAATGCAACCCTTGCGGTTCAGTTCAAGATTACGTGTCGTGCTGCCAATCAACGGATTAGGCGATGTTCCGAGCGCCATTATAATCATATCAACATCGAGGACAAACTCAGAATCAGCAACCGGAACAGGGCTGCGGCGACCCGAAGCATCAGGTTCGCCAAGTTCGCATTTCACGCACTTGAAGCCTTTCACCCAGCCGTTTTCATCGCCCAAAACTTCAACCGGAGCCGTAAGCAAATCGAACAGAACGCCTTCTTCCTTGGCATGATGCACTTCCTCGACACGAGCCGGCAGTTCGGCTTCCGAACGGCGGTAAACGATATGCACTTCGGCACCCAGACGCAAAGCCGTACGGGCAGCATCCATAGCCACATTGCCGCCACCGACAACAGCAACCTTCTTGCCGACATAGTTAGGCGTTTCGTAGCCTTCCTTATAAGCAAACAGCAGATTATTTCTGGTCAGAAATTCATTTGCCGAAACTACGCCACAAAGGTTTTCGCCAGGAACGTTCAACATCATCGGGAAACCGGCACCCGAACCGACAAACACGGCATCGAATCCTTCGCGGTTCATCAGTTCGTCAATTGTGATGGTACGTCCAACAATGACATCCTTCTCGAATTTTGCGCCCAAACGTCGGACACTTTCCACTTCTTTTTTCACAACCGTATCTTTCGGCAGACGGAACGAAGGAATGCCATAGACCAAAACGCCGCCCAATTCGTGCAAAGCCTCAAAGATAGTTACATCATAACCCATTGATAGCAAATCCTTTGCACAAGTCAAACCCGAAGGACCGCTACCAATGATGGCGACCTTATGACCGTTCTTGATGCCAGGATTATCGAAATGCAAATCATGCTCGATGGCATAATCGCCCACAAAACGCTCCAGTTTTCCGATGGCGATAGGCTCGAATTTCTTGCCCATCACGCAACTGCCTTCGCACTGCGATTCCTGAGGACAAACACGACCGCAAACGGCAGGCAATGCCGAATCGCAGCTGATGACGCCGGCTGCACCTTCAAAATCGCCTTTTGCGATGCGGGCGATGAATCCCGGAATGTTCACATTGACAGGGCAATGCGCCACACACTGCGGATTCTTGCAGTTCAAGCAACGTTGGGCCTCCATGATAGCCATGTCTGCCGAATAGCCCAAGCACACTTCATCAAAATTGCGTGCACGAACTTCAGGCTTTTGTTCCGGAACCGGAATCCTGTGCTTCTTGTCAAAACTCTCTTCACAAATGCCACCTATATGGCATTCATGGCCTTCAGCCTTTTCTTCAGCGACTAACTGCTTGCGTGTCTGCACATTATTATACATGGCCTGACGCTTCATGGCTTCATCGAAATTGACATCACTGCCGTTAAATTCAGGGCCATCAATGCAAGTGAACTTGGTTTTGCCACCAATGCTCACACGGCAAGCGCCGCACATACCCGTGCCGTCAACCATGATGGAATTCAACGAAACCGTGCAACGGATACCCAATTCCTCGCAGGTGCGCGTTGCAAATTTCATCATGATCATCGGTCCGATGGCAACGGCTTCATCATAATGCTTTCCGCTGGCGACCAATTGACGTAACACATCGGTAACCAAACCTTTACGACCCGTAGAGCCGTCATCGGAAGTGACATACAAATTGCAAACGCTTTGTAATTCCTTCTCAAATATCAAAAGGTCTTTCGTGCGGGCACCGATAATGCAATCGGCCATGGCACCATGTTCGTACAGCCATTTCACCTGAGGATAAATCGGGGCAATGCCGACACCGCCGCCAATAAAGACGAACGAGCGCTTGCGCAATTCTTCTGCCGTCATCGAGGCAAATTCAGATGGTTTGCCAAGCGGCCCTACCACATCTTCAAAATGGTCGCCGACTTGATATTCAGCCATCTTACGCGTGGAATCGCCAATGGCTTTGTAGACGATGGTTATCGTGCCTTCTTCACGGTTATAATCACTGATAGTCAATGGAATACGTTCCGAATTCTGTTCCATTTTCACAATCAGGAACTGACCTGGCAACGCTGAATGAGCTATGCGCGGAGCCATGACTTCCATGAGGTAAGTCTCGGCTGCAAAAGTTTCTTTTCTAAGTATTTCAAACATGACAGTTTATGTTAGTTAATAATCGTCAAAAATAATAAATAACATTATCTAATTTGAAAAAAACTTGTTTTTTTTCAAATGAATCAAAAAATGTTCATGGCAATCACGGCACAAGCCTCAGCATCGGCCAAAGCGTTGTGATGTTTCTCCAAATCGTAGCCGAAATGCTTTGCAACAGTCTGTAACTTATGGTTTTCCAAATCGGGGACCAATTTCTCGGAGCCCAAATGCGTGCAATAAAACGGATATTCCGGATATTCGATATGGTAATAATTGTGCAAAGCACGCAGGCAACGCTCGTCAAACGACTTGCCATGCGCCACAAACGACATGCCCCTCACCTTTCTTTCCACTTTATGCCAAACTTCAGGGAAAAAATCGGCATTATTCGTATCTTTATATGAAATTCCATGCACTTTCGTCGTCCAGTAGTCGTAGTGATTCGGCACTGGTTTTATCAGGCTGTAAAACTCATCCACAATCTTTCCCCGTTTCACGATGACGATTCCGACACTGCAAGCACTCGTCACTTCGCCGTTAGCAGCCTCAAAATCAATGGCTACGAAGTTTTTAAGATGCTTCGGAGGAATGTAACCCGGTCGTTGTTCAGACTTCTCATCCTTTTCTTTTCTATCCTTTTCCTCGTCCATATATAAATAAGGTGTAAATCGTATTGAAAACAATTCATTTTATAAATATGCAAAATTAGCAAAAAGATGATGAAAAAAGTCATAATTAGTTGGCAGATTAAAAAAAAGACGTATCTTTGCACAGAATTTAATTTTGTAACGATTACAATTTTTATATGAATACAAATTCCGCCGAAATATTAAGAGAAAAGGGCATCAGTCCATCGGTGCAAAGGGTTGCAATTTACGATTACCTGATGACTCATTTCACTCATCCCACCGTCGACGAAATCTACAGAGAGCTCTCCCCTATCATTCCAACACTTTCAAAGACAACTATTTACAACACGCTCACTTTATTTCTCGAGCATGGTCTTATCGATTCATTCACAATGGACGGTAACACCACCCATTACGATGGCGAAGTGCAACCTCATGCGCATTTCCAGTGTTCGCAATGCGGAGAGATTTATGATATTCCAATGCCGAAAACCGAAGTCCCGCAAATTGACGGTTTTGAAATCAACGGAATGAAAGTGTTTTATTTCGGAATTTGCGAAAACTGCAAAAAGAAAGAAATTTAAATATTTAATGATTTAAAATTCAAAGATTTAACACAGATAAACAATTAAACAAATAAACACAAATCAAATAAACAACAAACATCATGGAATTAAAAGGTTCAAAAACAGAAGCCAACCTGCAGGCTGCATTTGCAGGCGAATCACAAGCTCGCAACAAGTACACTTTCTTTGCTTCAAAAGCACGCAAGGAAGGTTACAACCAGATTGCCGACATCTTTGAAGAGACAGCCAACAACGAAAAGGAACATGCCAAGATTTGGTACAAACTCCTGCACGATGGCGAAGTTGCCGACACCATGACCAACCTCAAGGATGCCGCCGACGGCGAAAACTACGAATGGACCGATATGTACGACAATTTCGCAAAAGAAGCCCGCGAAGAAGGCTTCACGAAGATTGCCGTGCTGTTCGAAATGGTCGCTAAAATCGAAAAGGAACACGAAGCCCGTTACCGTAAGCTCCTCCAGAACATCGAAGACGGCATTGTTTTCTCACGCGAAGGCGATATGGT
>JAZQPN010000263.1:0-4763 GCA_045628585.1 Bacteroidales bacterium
CATTCTCAACCGCAGTGCGGATGTGCATCTCGCTGCCGCCCGGGTTCGGATAGGCAATAGCCACCTTCAGGCCGTTGGCGTGGGCTTCATCTACGCTTAGGAAGGCTTCGGCGGGAATGTGGAAGATAGCATTGGAAATAACATATTCGCTTGAATTTCTAATGCTTCCGTTAGTGCTGATTACGCAACTGCCATCGGTCAAGACGCTAATGTAATACGGAATGGTGCTATACAATGGACTGTGATAAAACACTTCATCAAGTTTGTGAAGATTAGCGTCGAATCGGGATACGCAAAAATCATGCATCCTCAAATTGTCCATATAGGCACACATGTAAATGCTGCCATCCTGACCAAAATCAATAGCCCTTGACAAAGAACGCTGGTCATGGGTTTGAGTAGTCTTGCCCCAGGCCATGCCTTGGTAACGGAACCCGGAATCGAGTTTTGCAATCATTGCATCTTGCACTACCTCAGTTTGTCCGTTAGACGGTGCCAAACTTAATTCTCCCATGACAAGCACTTCGCCAGTCTGAGGATGACGCACGGTGTATGGAATCATAGGAAAGCTATGTTGGGGCAAATCCCTGAAAACATCTTCACGGAACAGGGTTGAATTCAAATCCTTGTCCAATTCAAAACAATCCACACGCATATCCTTCGTGTAATAATAAGGAAAAGCAAAGTAGAATTTCTCTCCGGTTGCGTCAGGCACAAAAGCATAATCCATCAATGCGCCGTATTGAGGATTGGCTGTCATGTCATCAACGAAACTTCTGTCTGCCAGAACGGTGCCCTTATCGTCGAACCGAACAATACGGACATATTGACTGGCTCTATAATGTTCCTTATAGCATGACATGATGAAAGTGCCATCGGCGTTCCGATAGACTAATGGCAAAACATAATCTTTTTCAAAAGGGAAAGATCCCGTTTCGTTGAAAAAAAGGTCGTCGCCTATCAATCCTACGCAGATTCTCAAGCTGTCGCCATAATCCTTGCCACCTATCATCCAGTTGTTGCCTTCCCCATCTTGAAAAATTTCTTCGCAATACAACTGATAGCCATAGTCAGGATGTACGGTCTCTTGCAGCACTTCACCATCTCCATTCATTCTCTGTATTCGAAAGGTACGAGTGTCCCAATTGTTGCTGCATGCGAGGAATTCGCCATTTGGCAACGCTTCCAGACAACGATAGTAATAATCCGATGATAGCGCGATTTCCACAGGTTCATTTTGCGCCCAAAGGCTGCCCGAAATAATGGTGGCAATGATAATTGCCAGATAGATTTTTGTTTTCATTGTATTACAGTTTTAATGTTTTCATTATGAGACTGCAATATTATAACAAAAAAAAGCCTAAAAAACTCGGCTTTTCCAAAATTGAAGTTTTTCTAAGATAAAAATTTACAATTATTTGTTTATCAATAAAATAAACAAATCCAAATTGAAGTTTTTTGTACTTTTCGGAAGCCAAAAATCAGTCCATGAACTGCTCGGCGATGTGATCAATAGGAAGGTTTTGCACCTTTTTTCGGATGTTGGTCTTGTAGGTGCTCACGGTGCCGTTTTTCAGTTCCGCAATATCAGCAATTTCATCAGTACGGAATTTGAAAGCCGAAAGCAGGCAGATTTTCAGTTCCACATCCGAAAACATGGGATATGCTTCTGCCATTTGCGCATAAAGATTGGGATAGGTTTCATCCATGCAGTGCTTCATGGCATCCCAAACCGTGGCATCCTTTGCGCCAAACAGGTAGCGTTTCACCTTTTCGAAATCGTTTTCATCAGAAATCACCTTGTTGCGGTTCATCGTCGATGCTTTATAAATAAGTTTCAGCCGCTCAGCAAGACTCTCCTTTGCCTTTTTCGCCGTCAAGGCATTGTCGGCCTGAACTGTTTCCAAAGCCAAATCATGTTTCTTTTGAATCTCTTTCAATGTTTTTTCCGATACATCCTGCAACTGCCTTAACTCCTCCTCATGCTTTCTCTTGCTCTTTTCCAAGGCATTGTCAGCCTCAGCCTGTAGCAGTCTCAACTCTTGTTCCGCTTCCATCTGCTGCTGTTTCAGCAATTTATTGCTCCTCAGCTTCGCTATGACAATAACGCCCAAGACCAACAACACAATTATAGGAACAATAATCCCGACAATTCTCTTGATATGCTTTGTGTGTTCTGCCTCAGTCTGTTTTCCCTGCTTTTGCATCACAAAACCCTGGAATAGGTTATCAAGTTGCGAAACCAAGGCTTTGTTCTCGCTGGCAGATGCTTTACGATTGACCAAAAAACTTATACATTCATTTAACTTTGCTTCATTTCCCAAACTCTCATATATTTTACGAAGATACTCGGCTGCTTGAATTTGAGAAATCTCATCATTCGTGTTTCTAAACACAGGCTCCAAATAGGCTACGGCAGAATCATACATTTCCTCATGGCTGAAAATTGCTCCAATGGTCAAGTAACGGGTCAATCTTTCATTTTCATCTGCTGCCTGGCTGAGAATATGCCGCAACGTTTCCAACGACCGGTCCGCATCCGAATCAATCTTATAATCACAAAGTGCTATCGCCGCTGTCATATCCCTATAGCTAAGGTTGTCAGAATCCGGCATTTCTTCCAAGGCTTGAGAATAGTACGCCCTCATTTTTTTCGTGTCTTTCAGTTTTTCATACTGCAATCCCAAACGAGTAAGCGCATTAGAGACTCCCGTTGGCGAAGTCGTCTCTATCTTGCAATAGGCAAGTACATTCTCATAGCAGGTTATGGCCGCTTCCATCATAAACTGCCCAGAGAACATATCTCCAAGGCGGTTGTAAGTGTATGCCATAAACCTTACCTTGTTTTTCACCAAATCTTCTTCCCCAAAATGTCCTTCCATCACCTCCAAGGCTTTCAGATATTCCGCGCAAGCCTCCACCACACTGCCCTGTTCATACAAACCCGCACCATTAATATAATGTGCCCGCGCATCCAAAAACGCATTGCGCTCCCGTAGGGACACACCGCGTGTGTCCGCCTTACGTGCGTCCGTTTCATCCGCCCCTACAATCGAATCGAAGTAATCCACCGCCTTCAGCAAATCCTCCCTATTAAGTTGCGGCTGGTAATTCTTATAAAGCAATTCAGAAAGCAGCATCTGGCAATAATGCCCATCAAACTCGCCCAAACTATCGGCCAGCTGGGTAGCGGTAAAATCCATCAGTACCTTCAGCGCACTGTCTGGCTGCTGCCACATCAGACTGTCAATGGCCTGCAATTGCTGGTTTTGAGACGCGATATTCCCGCTTTCGCTGGGAATGACGAGCGTCTCTACAGGGTGCCGCGTAGAGCAGGCCGCAAGGATCACGGCAAGAAACAATATGAGATGTTTCAGTTTCATTGCCGCAAAAATAGAAATCTTTTTAAAAGCAGAAGAAAAATAATTCTACCAATATTGAATTAAATCACCACTTTAGAGAAAACATTTTGCAAAAACTTGTTTTTCGGCGAAATCTTTTCTTATATTTGCAGCCGCTCTAAATGCACCTACTTAATATATAGCAGACTTATGTCAAAAGAAATAAAAGGACAAATCACGCAGGTAATCGGACCTGTAGTTGACGTTTACTTTAACGGAGGCGAAAGCGACCTCCCAAAGATTCACGACGCTCTTGTGGTCGTGCGCCCTAACGGGAAGAACCTCATTTTGGAATGTCAGCAGCACATCGGCGAAGACTCGATCCGTGCCATCGCCATGGACTCGACCGACGGCTTGATGCGCGGCATGGACGTCATCCCGCTCAACAAACCTATCTCCATCCCGATTGGTGGACAAATCAAAGGCCGCCTGATGAACGTCATCGGCGACTCCATCGACGGCATCGGCGAACTCGACCGCAAAGTCGAATATCCTATCCACCGCGAACCGCCTAAGTACGAAGATCTCGCCACCTCAAAGGAAGTGCTCTTCACCGGCATCAAGGTCATCGACTTGCTCGAACCTTATATGAAAGGCGGTAAGATCGGTCTGTTCGGCGGCGCTGGCGTAGGCAAGACCGTGCTCATCATGGAACTCATCAACAACATCGCTAAAGGCTACAACGGCTTTTCGGTGTTTACAGGCGTTGGCGAGCGTACCCGTGAAGGTAACGACCTGCTTCGCGAAATGATCGAATCAGGCATTATTAAATATGGCGACGAATTTGTCAAGGCCATGGAAGAAGGCGACTGGGATTTGTCGAAGATCGACCGCAAAGCCCTTTCAACCTCACAAGCCACATTGGTATTCGGACAGATGAACGAACCTCCTGGGGCCCGTGTGTCGGTTGCCCTTTCCGGCTTGACCGTTGCCGAATCGTTCCGCGACGACCCGAACAGCGACCAGAAGGACATCCTGCTCTTCATCGACAACATCTTCCGTTTCACACAGGCAGGTTCCGAGGTCTCGGCTCTGTTGGGCCGTATGCCTTCAGCCGTGGGTTATCAGCCCACACTGGCTACCGAAATGGGTGCCATGCAGGAACGCATCACCTCGACCAAGAACGGTTCCATCACCTCAGTGCAAGCCATTTACGTCCCTGCCGACGACTTGACCGACCCGGCTCCAGCCACAACCTTCTCGCACTTGGATGCCACCACGGTGTTGAGCCGTAAGATTTCGGAATTGGGCATCTACCCTGCCGTCGACCCGCTGGATTCAACCTCCCGCATCCTCGACCCGAACATCGTTGGCGAACTGCATTACAACACCGCACAGCGCGTCATCAACCTGCTGCAGCGC
>JAZQPN010000264.1:0-3869 GCA_045628585.1 Bacteroidales bacterium
GGCGGTTGCGCGGCTTGTGGCGCGTGCCGAAAAAGAGGGCGTGAAAATGGGCGTTCATACGCTGTCGAATTTCACGACGACTGACGATTCGTATGTTACGCCGCTGCCTTCCAAGCATTTGCTGAAACAGGGCGTGGTGAAGTTGCAAACTGACATTACCGCCGAACAAACTGATTTTGCGGTTTATAATTCATCGCTGTTTTCCCGCCCTATGACTATCAATGTCCTGCAAATCGGTGACGAACTGATTTCGTATCGGACTGCTGAATTGACGGGCGACATTCAGGTTCTACATAGTTGTACCAGAGGTGTTTACGGGACGAAAAAGTCGGCTCATTCGAAAAACGAAACGGTCTACAAACTTTGGGATCATCCTTACAAAACCTTGTTCCCTGATTTGGAATTGCAGGATGTTTTCGCCGACCGAATCGTTGAGATTTTCAACAATACGGGCCTTTCGCAAATTTCGTTTGACGGTTTGGAGGGTTGCTCCTATACGGGACAAGATGATTATGCCGTATCGCGCTTTGTATCACGCTGTTATGAAGGCTGGGACCACAATGTGATGAATGATGCCAGTCAGTTGAATCATTACAATTGGCACATTCATTCGCGCATGAACTGGGGCGAACCTTGGGGCGAAGCCATGCGCACTGGACAAGTTGAGGCACGCATCAAGAATCAGGATTTCTTCCGTAGGAATCTGTTTCCGAGGATGTTGGGCTGGTTTAAAATCAGTCTCGCCGACCGCAAATATGAATGCACGACTTTGGAAGATGTGGAGTGGGCCATGTCGGAAGCTGCTGGCTTCGATGCTGGTTATGGCATGACGATTTACATGAATGCGATGCGCAATCACGGTCAGCTTGACGATTTGCTTGATGCCATGAAAAACTGGGATGCGCTGCGTCTTGCCGATGCTTTCAGTGAGGCTCAGAAACAAAGACTGAAAGACCCTTACACGGAATGGCATTTGGAGAAGTCGGATGATTCCACGTTTTTGCTGTACGAAATGCACATTTCGCGCCGTTTCCGTTGCGATTTCAACGATATGCAGCCGGGACAGCCGCATGGCGCTGACTGGCAGTGGAATACACCTTTTGAAGGCGGTTTCGCCTTGCGTGTTCACGTGGAAGGAAAGGGTAGTGTGACAAATCCGTGTTTTAGGACTGCTGATGACGTCCTGATGTTTCCTTGCACTTTAAAATCAGGGCAATATCTGTTGTATGATTTTAATGGAAAGGCAATTGTTACGGACAAAAACTATAATTTCATCGCCTCGGTTGAACCACAAGGTGTTGCAACATTGCCGCAAGGTGATTCGGCGGTTTCATTCAGTTGCGAATCGGTGAAAGGCGAAGACGATGAATTGCCGGAAATTTCGGTACGTTTCATGACGCGCGATTTGCCTGAAAAAATAGGTTTGACTTCTTATGGGAAGGCTTTTTGAATCGCTGCAAAGTCAGATTGAACTGCTGAAAAAGGAATACGAGTACGAAAAGGATTCGTATCTCGAGCGCCTGAAAACAGCACCCATGACGGGCCGTGCCGCCGATGGCGATTGTTGGTTTCCGATTCGTTTGGGTAATTCGTTTTACAATGCCACCAACCAGCTGGTCGTTGAAATCACATTTGATGGCGACCCTCAGGAAGAAGAACAGAACAACGATTTCGAACCTGGCAAAGCGGTGAATTTCTTCCGTTGTGATGCCAATGGCAAAATCGTTCCATACAATTACACTTGTTTTGTGAGTCTTGTGAAAGGCTATCGGATGCAGGTTGTGGTCGGCAGCTTCCAAGTGCTACAATCGCTTCTGTCATTGGCCGAGCGTTCTGCGCTTGGCATTCATCTTGGCATTGATGATTTCTCTTATCAGGTGATGCAGAATGCTTTATGTCAGGTCGTTGATGCTACCGATGAGAGATTCGTGCGGCTGCGGAGCGTGCTTGTCGGCGAGCGGCAGCCTGAATTCAGGGATTTGCAGTATGCTTCCATTCCTTGGCTCAATGCGAGCCAGAATGTGGCTGTGGCCAAGGTGCTGAATGCCCGCGAGACCGCTGTCGTACACGGTCCGCCCGGAACGGGAAAGACGACCACACTGGTGGAAGCCATTTATGAGACCTTGAAGCGCGAGACCCAGGTGTTGGTGTGTGCGCCGAGCAATGCCGCCGTCGATTGGATCAGCGAACAGCTGTATCGTCGTGGCATTTCGGTGCTGCGTATCGGCAATCCCTTGCGTATCAATGACGTGATGATGGAGTGCTCCTACGAGTATCGCTATGCCAATCATCCTGATTATCTGGAACTTTTTGGCGTCCGCCGTTCCATTCGTGATTTGAATGTGAACCCGAAAAAAGGGGAGAAGGAGCAAAACCAGCTGCGGAAGCTGCAACACCGCGAGATGGAACTGGAGGTAAAAATCCGCGAGGAACTGTTCAATACTTCGTCGGTGATAGCCTGCACTTTGATTGGCAGTGCTAATCGTTTGATGGAGCGTCGTCATTTCGGAACGCTTTTCATTGACGAGGCAGCACAGGCTCTCGAAGCGGCATGTTGGGCGGCTATCTTGAAAGCCGACCGCGTCGTCTTTGCCGGCGACCATCAGCAACTGCCGCCGACCATCAAATGCATGGAAGCGGCAAAAGGCGGATTGAACTGTACCTTGATGCAGAAAGTGGTGAAAGCGAAGCCATCGTGCGTGACGCTGCTTGAAGTGCAGTACCGTATGAACCGCGCGATAATGGAGTTCTCGTCGAGGCAGTTCTATCATGGAAGGCTGAAAGCCGACCCATCGGTGGCCGATAGCCTGATTTCGCCAATCGACAAGCCTTTGCTGTGGATTGACACCTCGAAATGTGATTTCAATGAACAGCTCAACCGCAGTCAAAGCCGTATGAATCAGGAAGAAGCAAAGCTGCTGATGAAAACGCTGATGGATTATGTGAAGCTGATGGGAATGGAACGCATGTTGCACGATGAGGTTGATTTCGGCATTATCTCGCCTTACAAGGCGCAGGTCAGGCTGTTGCGTAGGTATGTGCGCAACAACCGTATGCTGAAACCTTTGCGGAAAAACATTGCAGTCAATACGGTGGATGGTTTTCAGGGGCAGGAACGCGATGTCATCGTGATGAGTTTGGTACGAGACAATGCAAGAGGCAATATTGGTTTCCTCAACGACTTGCGAAGAATGAATGTGGCTATTACTCGTGCGCGTAAGAAACTGATTGTCTTAGGGAATGCCGATACCTTAGGTCAAAACAGATTCTACGAAAAGCTGATTGCCTATTTTCAGGCTGAAGGCGACTTCGTGACACTTCCTCCCGCCGTTTCTGCGGGGAACCCGTCTTGACGCAAGCGTCTTGATTGTCACGGATTTATTGGAGCCGCAGATTTTGCGGATTACGCTGGTTTTTAGTCAACTACAGATTTATTAGATTGCAAAGAATTATTAATGCGCAAGCGCATAAATTACACTGATTTTTAATAAACTTTAATTTATGCGTTTCGTCTCTGCTCCCTGAGCTTAGGTTGCTGAGCCTATCGAAGCATCGAAGCATTGTGCCTTTTATGTAAACTAATTTTGCTCACCTACTTACGAATCTTGTCACGTTTTTTGGTGGACAGCAATAGTTGAAAAAAGTGTTGAATCGGACAACGATTGTCATGCCGGTCTTTGTTGATGTTTTGTAAAATGTTGATATACATTAATATATCCGACAACAATCGACAACAAACGCTTACAGTCGACAACAAACGCTTGTTGTCGTTTTTCTTTTCACGGGATGTCGTTACTTTGCAGCGAGAAATGGGAAAAGAAAATGGATAAGCGAAACGACATAGAGAAATGTATTATTACGGAAGCAGA
>JAZQPN010000265.1:0-5288 GCA_045628585.1 Bacteroidales bacterium
AGGAAAATGACCATGCCGTGATGGCTGCCTACGGTTTCAGCACGAAGATGACTGAAAGCGAGTACGTTGCCGAACTGATGCGTCTGTATGGAGAAATGACGAAAGGAAACGCAAATTGCCACAATTAGTTTTAGCCTTTGGAGGAATCGGCGATACGACAAAAATCCATAGTTTTCTGAAATCCACAAAGATTTCGTATCTTTGCAAAAATTTTAACCATCATGTTCGACGAGGAAGATTTCAAGGATTACGAAGACGAGATTCAGAATGTCGTAAAACAATACGAAGAAATGCTCGAAAAGGACGAATCCGTCTATTTCGACACAGAGGAATTTGGCATGATCATCGACTATTACACCCAACGCGACGAGATTGAAAAGTCGCGCCATGCGGTCGATTTGGCCATGATTCAGCACCCTTTGGACAACAGTCTTAAAATAAAGAATGCCAGACAGTTCCTTTTGGAAAACAATCCCAAAGAAGCCTTTGAGATACTGAAACACACCGAACACGAAGACGAAGATGATCCTGACTTTTTCCTCACTTTAGGTTCGTGCCTCGCCGCCTTGGGAAAATCGCAGAAAGCCATTGACTCCTATCTGGCAGCATTGCCTTTCTTTGATGAAGACGAAAAATGCGAGCTTTACAACGCCATCGCCTTTGAATATCAGCATCTTCGCAAATTCGACCTCGCTCTGAGTTTCTACAAGAAGGCATTGGCCATTTGTCAGGACAAAATGCAAATAGACCAGCTGTATCAGGAAATCAGATGCTGCTACCTCTGCGACGACAAAAAAGACGAATGTCTCGACTTTTTCCAGCAACTCGTTGACAAAGACCCACATAACAGCAAGGCCTGGACCAATATCGGCGACTGCTACCGCATGATGTTCAAGTACGAAGAGGCCATCGACCCTTACGAATTTGCCCTTTCCATCGACCCTGAAGACCTTTGGACCAACATGCACTTGGGCGACATTTATTACGATTTGGGCCGCTACAAGGAAGCCATCGACACCTTGAACGAAGCCTTGCGCAACGGCGTTGACTCAGGCATGATCCGCGTCTCGTTAGGCGACTGCTACTATCGTTTGGAAGACCTGCAATCGGCTGAAGAACACTACCGTAAGGCCGTTGAGCGCAACCCCGTCATTGGCGGTGGATGGGCTGGCTTGGGCTACGTTTTCAGCGACCGCGGCGAAAGCCAGAAAGCCATCAAGTATTTTGAAAAAGCCTACGCCCTCGAACCTTACGAAACTGATTACCTCTACTCCATTGCCGCCGAATACCGCAAAATCGAGGATTTCGGCCACTCGATGGAATACCTGATGAAGATTCAGGAACAGTCGCCACACGACCCCGATTCCTATTATTGCATTGCCGACCTCTACGGCGAACAGAACCGCATCGACGAAGCCATCGACACTTTGAAACAAGGTCTGCTCAACACCGACAACGATTCCAACCTGCTTTATCTTCTGGCCTATGCCTATTTCGTCAAAGGCGACAAAACCAACGGTTTAAGCACTTTGGACTTGGCTTTGACAAACGATTTCGAGGGCTACCGCGATTTCGTTGACTATGACAAGGAAATTCTCGGCAACGATGTCGACATCATCGACCTCATCACGCAGCACAAACTGAAACACAACGAAAACAACTGATAGCAAATGAAAAAATACCTCATCGTCCTTTTGATTTCCATGGTGCCATTGATTGAACTGAGAGGCGCCATCCCCTACGCCGTGGCTTTCGGTCTGCCAACGGTTCCGTCGTTCATCATTGCCATCATCGGCAACATGATTCCCGTCCCATTTATCTTCCTGTTTGCCAGAAGGATACTTGAATGGGGCAAGGATAAGAAAGCGATTGGCAAGTTCTTCACATGGTGCCTTGAAAAAGGCGAAAAAGGCGGTGAAAAGCTGAAGGCGAAGGCAGGTAAAGGCCTCTATATCGCCTTGCTGCTTTTCGTCGGCATTCCGCTTCCTGGCACAGGCGCATGGACAGGCACCCTCGCCGCAAGCCTCCTCAACCTCGACTTCAAAAAAAGCACTTCGGCAGCCATCGGCGGCGTGCTTTTGGCCGGCACCATCATGCTGCTTGCCTCGTTGGGCGTTCTCGGCGCGGTGAATCTGTTTAAATAACACCTTACCGAAACCGCCCTAAAAACCAACAATTTACACCTTATTAAATAAATTGTTGTTTTCGTGACACACATAGTGTTTTAATTCTTATCTTTGCAGCACTATTGACATTAAAATCAAAGTTAACAACTTATAATTCAATCATTAAAATTAAACAAAATGCAAGTTCACAATTTTAACGCAGGACCATGTCCTCTTCCAAAGGAAGTCGTTGAATCAACAATCAACGCTATCCGTAATTTCGACAACACAGGCGTCGGTTTGATGGAAATCTCTCACCGTACTCCAGGTTGGGAACGCACAATGGCTGAAACACGTCAGCTCTGGCGCGACCTTCTCAACATTCCTGCTGAATACGAAGTTCTGTTCCTCGGCGGTGGTGCTAGCACCCAGTTCTTCACAGTTCCAGCTAACTTCCTGAACAAGAAGGCTGCTTACCTGCAGACCGGCGTTTGGGCAAAGAAAGCTGCCAAGGAAGCTAAGCTTTTCGGTGAAGTGAAAATCGTTGCTTCATCAGAAGACAAGAACTACACCTACATCCCACAGGGTTACGAAATCCCTACCGATGCTGACTACTTCCACATCACAACCAACAATACCATCTACGGTACTGAAATCAAGTACGATATGGACAATGTGCCGGTTAAGTTCATCGCCGACATGTCATCAGACATCATGAGCCGCCCAGTCGACGTCACCAAGTACGCCATGATTTACGGTGGTGCTCAGAAGAACGTTGGCCCTGCTGGCGTTACTTTCGTCATCGTCCGCAAGGACCTCCTCGGCCAAATCACCGACCGTCAGTACATGAACCCACTGCCAACAATGGTTGACTATCGCACACACGCTGCTGAAGAAGCCAAGAACATCTCCATGTTCAACACTCCTCCTGTACTTCCTATCTTCGTCATGCACGAAACACTGCAATGGGTGAAGAACCTCGGCGGTGTCGAAGCCATGAACAAGCTCAACACCAAGAAGTCAGCCATGCTGTATGAAGAAATCGACCGCAACTCCATGTTCGTCGGTACAGCCGAAAAGGACAGCCGTTCAATCATGAACCACTGCTTCGTCATGGCTCCAGGTCGCGAAGGCCTCAACGATGCATTCGCTGCATTCGCTAAGGAACGCGGCATGATCGGCATCAAGGGTCACCGTTCAGTCGGTGGTTTCCGCGCTTCATTGTACAATGCTGTCACAATCGAAGACGTCGAAGCTCTCATCCAGTGCATGCAAGACTTTGAAAAAGCAAACAAGTAATTAAATGTTGATTTGTTGTTTGTTGATTTGTTGATTTGTTGGTTATGGAGTATAAATTTGCATTCGAGAGACTTGAAGTTTGGCAGTTGGCAAGACAATTCTTCAGATTCGCCTACGAAACGATTGACACATTTCCACAATGTGAGAAATTTAATCTTGTTGATCAAATTAGACGCGCTTCCACATCAATTGCCCTCAATCTTGCCGAAATGACTTCTAGGTCTTCTTTGAAAGAGCAAGCTCATTATTCCGAAATTGCATACGGTTCAGCTGTAGAAGTTTATTGTGCATTCTTATTATCATACGATTTAGGATACATCGATGAACGGAAAATGGATGAAATCCAAGGCAAGATAGAAGAAATCGCCAACAAAATCAACGCATTGAAAAACAGCCAAATCAAACGCGCTGAACAAATCAACAAACAACAATCTTCAAAGCCTTAAACAACAAACAATCAACCCAACAACAAATAAACAAATAAACAATTAAACAAATAAACAATGAAAGTCCTCGTTGCTACAGAAAAGCCTTTCGCAAAAGTCGCTGTTGACGGCATTCGCGAAGTCGTTGAAAAGAACGGCTATGAATTGGCTCTCTTAGAAAAATATACCGATGTCAATGACCTTTACGCAGCTGTTGCTGATGCTGACGCTATGATCGTCCGTTCAGACAAGGTTACGAAGGAAGTCCTCGACCACGCCAAGAACCTCAAGATCGTCGTTCGCGCTGGTGCCGGTTACGACAACCTCGACCTCGAAGCTTGCACAGCTAAAGGTGTTGTCGCCATGAACACTCCTGGCCAAAACTCAAATGCTGTTGCCGAACTCGTTATGGGTATGCTCGTTTACTGCGTCCGTAACTTCTACAACGGCAAGTCAGGTTCTGAACTGATGGGCAAGAAACTCGGTCTGCTGGCTTACGGTAACGTTGGCCGCAACGTCGCTCGCATCGCTAAGGGCTTCGGCATGGAAGTCTATGCTTTCGACCAATTCCTGACCAAGGAACAAATCGAAGCCGACGGCATCGCTAAAGGTGCTGCAAGCCGCGACGCTCTCTTCGAGACCTGCGACATCGTTTCGCTGCACATTCCTGCAACAGCTGAAACCAAGCTCAGCATCAACTACGACGTTGTCAACAAGATGCACAAAGGTGGCATCCTGGTCAACACCGCCCGTAAGGAAGTCATCGACGAAGCTGGTCTGCTGAAGCTGATGGCTGAACGCACCGACCTCAAGTACATCTGCGACGTCATGCCAGATGCCGATGCCGAATTCAAGGCATTCGAAGGCCGTTACTTCGCTACACCTAAGAAGATGGGTGCCCAGACTGAAGAAGCCAACATCAACGCTGGTCTGGCTGCTGCCAACCAAATCGCGGATTTCTTCAAGACTGGCAACAAGCGTTTCCAAGTGAACAAGTAATCACCATTCCCACTAATCACCATAGGGCGAAATGCCCTATGGTGTTTTTCTTTTCTCTAATCCTACCGAAATGATTCCTGAAAACAACAAACCGACCACATTCTTCAAGTTCGAAAACCTCAGAATTTACTTTAAGGCCATCGACTTTGCCGATGCCATCATTGCATTGGCTTCCAACTACAACGACAACAACCAAACTGTCCAGCATTTCTTTAACAAGTTTGTTGACAATGCCCTTTGCATAGTCAGTTCCATTACCGATGGTTCTACAGGAAACAAGACACAATTCATCAACGAGCTTCAAAACACCAAGAAATTCATCCGCAGTTGCGTGATTTACAACACACTTGCACTAAAACGAGAATATATCGACGAGACGCAAGAAGCCGACATCCGCAACGAACTGATGGAACTCACAAAAATGGTCGGAGCACTTATCTCATCTTTGCAAAAACAAGAA
>JAZQPN010000266.1:0-4199 GCA_045628585.1 Bacteroidales bacterium
GTGAGCAAGATGTTGAAGACATTATGAAGAAACTTGTCCACGACAAGAAATCACGCGATGGCAAGGCGCAATTTGTGTTGTTGGAAGCAGTTGGAAAACCTGTTTGCGATATTGAAATTGAGCCGGATATGGTTCGTGAGGCTTTAGTGCGTTGCCCAAAACTATTTGATTGATGAAGGATTTTCAGGACCAAAATACGCTTGAAATTTCAGGTTCTTTTGCCAAAAAAGAGGTGAAGGGCAATGTGAGACTTCCGTTCAGCAAAAGCGAAAGCAACCGGGCTTTGATGATTGCGGCATACGGCGGTTTTTCTCCTGACATTGACAATTTGTCAGATTCAAACGATACGTTTTTGTTGCAAAATTTGCTGTCGTCTGTTGTTGAAAGTGATGCACTTTTTGATTGCAAAGATGCGGGAACTGTGGCGCGTTTTTTACTGGCTTTTTTAGCTGGTAAAAATGGCGAATGGACGTTGACGGGCACAAACCGTCTATGCCAGCGCCCCATGGGCGATTTGGTGAATGCCTTGCGGCAATTGGGTTGTTCGATAGAATGTCTCGGAAATGATGATTGTCTGCCAGTGAAAATAAAAGGCGTTGACATTCAAGGTGGTGAAATCAGTCTGAATGTCGAAAAAAGCAGCCAGTTTGCATCGTCTTTGCTGTTGGCGGCTCCGATGTGGCCGAAAGGCTTGAGACTGCATTTGAAAGGCAATTTGAACTCTCTTCCATATATTGACATGACCCTGTCGATGATGCAAAATGCGGGGGCAAAATGTCAGCGTAATGCCAATCTCGTCGATGTTGAATATTCTCCGTATCGAAATGTTAGACAAATTGTTACATCGGATTGGAGTGCCGCGTCCTATTGGTTTGAACTGGCTGCTTTGAGCGATGATTGCGATTTGTTGCTCGAAAACCTGTCTTTCGATTCGCTTCAAGGCGATGCTGCCATTGCCGGAATGATGCGCCTTGCCGGTGTTGAGGCAGTTGAAGAAAAAAGACATATTCGGTTGAAAAAGAAGCCATTGAAACCTCAGAATCTGGTTTTTGATTTTTCCGAAACGCCTGATTTGTTTCCCGCCGTTGCGGCAGTCTGCGCGGGTCTGAGGATAAGTGCCCGTTTTACAGGGGTTAAAAATCTTGTTTACAAGGAATCGGATAGGTTGGACGCCATGGCGGAAGAGTTAGGGAAAATCGGTGCGGTCCTGTCTTGCGTTTCTGATGACGAAGCATGTCTTTCGTCATTTGAGGCTTGTGACGGACCTGTGGCTTTTGATTCTCACAACGACCATAGGATTGCGATGGCCTTGGCTCCTTTAGCAATGAAAATCGGCGACATTTGTGTAAAAAATTCACAAGTTGTGTATAAGTCGTATTCTGAATTTTGGCAGGAATTTGGAAAATTTTTCATATTGAGCTGATTTTCTTGCCTTGAATCATTCCGAAAAATAGAAAAAAATGCCTTTTTCATTTGCTTTTTGGCATGAAATGAGCTTTTCTTTTTATTTATATTATGTTAATAACTATCTTTGCACAAATTTAGCAAACCGAAAAATGACAGTTGACCTATTTATACCCTGTTTTATCGACCAGTTTCATCCGGAAGTGGCATTGGCTACGGTGAAGGTTTTGAAAAAAGCAGGTGTTGATGTTGAGTATAATCCGAATCAGACTTGTTGCGGCAGTTTCGCCTATAATGCGGGTTTCATCGAGGATGCTAAGGCGTTGGGCGATAAGTTTATGTCCGATTTTTCAAACAACCGGTATGTGGTCGCCCCCACTTCTTCTTGCGTGCATTTCATAAGGAAACATTATCCTCAATTGTTTTATAATACATCCAATCATCTGAATTTCAAACGCTTGGTTGGAAATGTTTATGAATTGACGGATTTCCTGGTCAATGTCGTGCAGTTTGACGATTTTGGGGCTGAGTTTCCATATAAAGTGACCTATCACGATAGTTGCTCTGCCTACAGAGGCTTAGGTCTGGGTAAGGAAGCTCGCCAGTTGCTCTCCAAAGTGAATGGTTTGGAGCTTGTTGAGATGAAGCAGACGGATATGTGCTGCGGAAGCGATTTGTCGTTCTCGTTGAATCACGAAACGGTTTCTTTGGGTATGGCAAATCATAAAGTGAACAATGCGTTGAACACTGGGGCGGAATACATCGTTTCTTCGGATATGTCCTGCCTCTCTCATCAGAAGTCGTACATCGATGACCGCGAGTTGCCAATCAAGGTAATCCATATCGCTGAGGTTTTGGCTTCTGGTTGGGAATGATTTTTGTAAGGGAAAACAGTTTTGGGTTTGGAGAAAATGGAAACAGAAAGGAAGAAGGGGCAGAACGAGTCTCCAAACAACAGCTTTTGCAGAAAAAGGAAATAAATCATTGAAGAATTTTAATAACAATATCCATGGAAAAAGATTATTTTGTGCACGAAAGCAGTTATGTCGATGACAATGTGAGCATTGGCAAAGGAACAAAGATTTGGCATTTCTGCCATATTCAGTCGGGAGCCATGATTGGCGAACACTGCTCGTTGGGCCAGAATGTCAATGTCGGAAACAATGTGAAAATCGGCAACGGTGTCCGTATTCAGAATAATGTATCCATTTACGAAGGCGTTGAAATTGAGGATAATGTGTTCTGTGGACCGAGTTGTGTTTTCACAAACGTGACGACTCCGCGTGCCCATTTTCCGGTTCATGGCATCTATGCGAAGACTGTGATTGGCGAGGGTGCTTCCTTAGGCGCCAACTGCACGATAGTGTGCGGCCATAATGTAGGTAAAGGCGCTCTGATAGCTGCCGGAGCCGTGGTCACAAAAGATGTGAAGCCATACGCGCTGATGGCTGGCGTGCCAGCCCGTCAGATTGGCTGGGTGTGTGAATGTGGCAAACGTCTTGATGCTTCCTTGAAATGCGTGTGCGGACGGTGTTATGCCGAAGAAAACGAAATGTTGAAGAAAGTGATTTGAGTGGAAAGTTATAAAGTGGAAAGTTGTAAAGTGGAAAGTTGAGAGTTGAAAACCGAAAACTGATAACCGATAACTGAAAACTGAAAACCGATAACCGATAACCGAAAACTGATAACTGAAAAAAACACAAAACAATGCAATTCAGAGATTTAAAGACACAATATACCGTCCTAAAGGACGAAATGGATAAAGCGATTCTTGATGTGGTGGCTTCAAGCGCTTACGTCATGGGCCCGAAAGTCAAGGAAATGGAACAGGCTTTTGCCGAATATGTCGGCGTGAAGCATTGCGTGGCTTGCAATAGTGGCACCGATGCCTTGCTGCTCGCTTTGATGGCCTGGGGTGTGAAGGAAGGCGATGCCGTTTTTGTCCCAAGTTTCACATTCTTTGCATCTGCCGAAGTGATTGCCAACGTTGGCGCAACGCCAGTCTTTGTTGATGTCGATGAGAATACCTTTAATATTGATGTCGCAGATTTGGAGCGCAAAATCGAACGGACGCTGAAAGCCGGCAAACTGACGCCAAAAGTCGTTATTGCCGTTGATTTGTTTGGCCTTCCTGCTGATTTCAAGTCTGTTAGAAGGATTGCTGACAAATATGATCTCTTCGTTTTGGAAGATGGTGCTCAGGGTTTTGGCGGCAATATTGATGGACAAAAAGCCTGCACTTTCGGTGACATTGCCACGACTTCGTTCTTCCCGGCAAAACCTGTCGGCTGCTATGGTGATGGCGGTGCCATTTTCACCAATAACGATGAATGGGCAGCCTTGATGGAATCGTTCCACATTCATGGAAAAGGTAGCGACCGTTACGACAATGTCCGCATCGGCATGAATTCGCGTCTGGATAGCATCCAGGCTGCCATTCTGTTGGTGAAGCTGAAGGCTTTCAAGGAATTTGAATTGACCGATGTCAATAAAGTGGCGGTGCGTTATGCTGAAAAACTGAATGGCGTGGTGAAGACTCCAACTGTGCCGGAAGGTTACTATTCCAGTTGGGCGCAATACACTCTGCAACTTGAAAGCGAAGAACAGCGTGCTGGATTGCAAGCCGCTTTGAAGGCTTTGGACATTCCGACGGCCATTTACTATCCGATTCCGATGCATCAGCAGACGGCTTTCAAGTATCTGAATCCGGATGATAACCGTTGCCCTGTCTCCGAGAGGATTGCAAAGACAGTGCTCTCACTGCCAATTCATCCATATCTTTCTGAAAAAGACCA
>JAZQPN010000267.1:0-2677 GCA_045628585.1 Bacteroidales bacterium
GGTGACAAGCAGCAAAATGGCTTTAAAAAGATCCTTGACCGGAAGGATGGCGATGCCTAAAAAGATGAGCAGCAAAGGCCAAAGACGCAATGCGATTTGCCAGCTGAACGATATGGTGCCCAATGAGGCTAACAAAGCCACTACACCGATGAAAAGAATGATGATGCCTAAGAATAAGTTTCTGCTTTTCATTGTCTTGTCTTATTTGAAAGTGGAACGATAAGGAGTACGCCTAAGGCGATTAAAAGCACAGGCCAGAAGGTCTGCCAGTTGAATTGTGGAAAGAGGTTGCCCAAGAGGAAAAGCAATCCTAAAACGATGAGCGTAAGGCCAGCAATGAGGCCGCCTTTGCTGCTTTTAGGTGTTTCGGCTGCTTGGTTTGCAAACTGTTGCGGCTGCGCGTCGCGGTTGGCGGGCATGGCAATCCATAATATGCAGTAGATGAGCAGCCCCGAGCCGGCGCAGAGGAAGATGACGGCAAACAGCACCCTGACTAAGGCTGTCTCGATGCCGAAATAATCGGCCAAACCCGAACAAACGCCGCCAAGGACCTTGTTGCGGGTGTTCCTTTGAAGTTTCTTTGAGTTCTCCATTTGGTATTTGAAATTTGATGATTTAATGATTTAAGATTTAATGATTTGAGGTTTTCGGTTTTCAGTTGACCGATAACCGATAACTGAAAACTGATAACCGATAACCAATAACATTATACGCATAAGTGCTCAATTTGTTACAATGATGCCGCAAATATCGCAAACTTTTTGGTGCTTTTGCAAATTATTTAGGGTTGTAACCTTGCAAGTCGGGAGAAAACCGTATTTTTGGAAGTCATAATCTTTTGCAATGAAACGTTTGCTTTTTATCATCATATCCGCTTTGTTTCCGTTGATGGCTTTTGCTCAAAATGGAAATGTTCGTACTGATTATCAATTGAATGAATCTGCTTTTGAAGCAGCGTATGAGGCTTTTCCGCAGATTCCGAAAGGTCTGCTGGAAGCGGTTTCGTTCACTAATACGCATTGCCATCATCTGACCGATGCCGACTACACTTTCGATGATTCGACGGCCATGCCGCGTGCATACGGCTTGATGGGCTTGGTGAAAAATGGCAAAAACTATTTCAGGGAGAATCTTCTTACGGTGTCGCAACTTTCTGGAATCGAGGTCGGTGAGGTGTTGGAAAGCCCAAGTTCAAATGTCATGGCGTATGCTTCGGCTTTTGCAAAAATCTATGATGGCAAAGGAATGAAATCATGCCTTATGGCCGTTTCCGAACTCTCGGAATTGCCGATGGGGGAGGAGAAGGATGTGTTTCCGATGAATGTGATGCTCTATTCTGTCTGCTCGTTTCTGAATGATGAAGCAATGGCGGAACAATATGGTTTTCAGAAATATGACATTGATTTAAAATCCGTCTTCGGAGATGAATTGCCGCTTTTGTCGGCCAAAGGTCTCAGGGTTTCGGGCGAATCGGATTACCCGAATGCCATTTGGAATCCGGCGCCGGAATGTAATTTTGGCGCGCGGACAAATCCCGTCAGCGGTGTCGTGATTCATTATACCGAAGGCTCTTACGCAGGTTGCATCAGTTGGTTCAAGAACTGCGATTCGGGCGTCTCGGCGCATTATGTCATCCGTTCTTCCGATGGCCAGGTGACGCAAATGGTGCGCGAGGCCGACAAGGCTTGGCATGCCCGCAGTGCGAATGCCTATACCATTGGCATTGAGCATGAAGCGTATGGCGACATCGTCAGTTATTTCACCGATGCCATGTACAAATCTTCGGCTGATTTGGTGCGCGACATCTGCTCACGTTATGAGACGATTGACGGTCATCGCACTTTTTACCGCGATACACTCGACAGCGGCATCCGTCTGAATGAAGGCTTGCATAGTCTGGGCGGCGAGTCGGCTTGCACCAAAATCCGTGGCCATCAGCATTATCCCGACCAGTCGCACACCGACCCAGGCCCGTATTGGGATTGGAACTATTACTACAAACTTATCAATCAAGGCACTGCGGTAACGGTTTTGGAAGGCGAACAGGGCGAGTTGAATCACAAAAACTATGGCGACGATGAACGCAAATTGTGGGTGATTCGCGGTCCTGAAGGCTCAAGGATTCAAATTGATTTCAAATCGTTCCGTCTTGAAACCGATTACGATTTCCTTTGGATTTACGATGGCGAGGATGAATATGCACCAAAAATCGGGCGATGGAACACGAAATCGCCAGGAAGTGTTGCCGCTTCGGGCAATGTGATGTGCATCGAGTTCCGCTCCGATTGTGCCACAAATGCACCAGGGTGGGAAGCGAAATGGGAGGCAAAATTCCCCGAACCGCCCGAGCCGGAACCAGCTTTCGGCGTGTATCCGAATCCCGCCAATGATTTCATCCGCATTGTTGCCGATGAATATTGCTTTTATTTTGTGTCAGTCTACGATGTTTTAGGCCGTGAAGTTTTGCCGAGTGTGAGTTTTGTGAAAGAGACGGCAATCGACCTCAGTCCGTTGTGCCAAGGCGTGTATTTCCTCCATTATGGCAAGGCTTTTGAAAATAAGCAAGTGGTTAAGATTGTGAAAGTTAAGTAAAATAAGAGAATCTATTTTGAATAATTCGTTTTTCGTATCAAAAGATTTTGTATCTTTGTGCCAAATGAATTTTTGAATTAAAAGA